>JANXVH010000022.1 GCA_025351765.1 Pedobacter sp. | reverse complement strand
CCTCAGCCTAAATTCTCTACCTGAAAATGGCTGCCATGACAGCATAAATGCCGGAGTAATTTTCTGACTCTTACTTGCAGGACTACCATCTTTAACATGATCCTGCACCAATGTCCCGACAAGATTGCCTTGCAAATCTAGCCTATTGAGGTTAATGTGTGTTGCAAACGCTGTCAAAAATGTATTCCTAACTGGGTAAGGAAATCGGTATATATTGGCATTTAACTTATTGAATTGGTAATCTGTTGCTAGGGCAATTGTCCATATTTTACTGATGCTATACTGATGTGCTAAAGAAAAATAAGCCTCCTGCTGCTTGTAAGTATTATCGAGAAAACCGTTTAGAGAAACACTTTCAGGATCCACATAACGGTTGTAATCACCACCTAATTTGGCCGTAGCCAACAGGCTATATCTTTCAGATATTTGCTTTTGATAGGTAGATTGCAGAGAGGCATTTTTATTCCATGCTCTTTGCAAGTAATCGAACTTGTTGCTTACAATGGCTCCCGGCAAACCCATCTCGTCTGCATATAAATAAACTCGTGCTGATAGTGTGCTGCTGTCTTTCCATGTACCTTTTAATCCGAATTCAAATCGCATACGTTCTACATCACCATTGTTCCTGATGGCTGTAGTATCAAAAACACCATTAGTATATCTGAATTTGTACCTGCCATTTGCTTTGGTAAATTCGGTACTGATACTTGTTGATATGGTTTCTGATAGTTTATTCTGCAAAAGTACTGATGGGTTGAAGAGACCGAATGATCCGGATTTAACAGAAGCGCTTACGTTCATGTTCCTATCATCCGAGAAAATAGGGTTTTTAGCTTTTAAATAAATGGTACTGGCTGATGCAAATGCTTTGGCTGATTGGAATATGGTACTTTTCTGACCACTGTACAACTCGATTTCATCAATATTATCCAAGGAATACTTGCCCAGGTCAACCTGCCCATTTTGAGCATTGCCAATCTCCACCCCGTCGTAAAATACCCCGGTATGATTCGTGCCTAAACTCCGTACGTCAATTGTTTTTAACCCACCAATACCCCCATAATCTTTAATTTGCACGCCTGAAAAGAACTTCATGGCATCGGCTACGGATAGACTATTTAACTTTTGAAGATCGCTGCCGGAAAGGATCTGTAAAGGAGTGGAAGAAGTTTGTCGCTTGCTTATCCTCCTATATTGGATGGTAATTTCTTTCAGTTCAATCTTCTGTTTTAAAGAATCATTGCTTAGCTCCGGACTTGCATCTTGGGCGCTTAATTCTATTGGCATAAGAATACCTGTCCACAAAATGGCTATAGAAAAACTAATGATACAATTGGCGTCAAATAAAACGCTGTTGTTTTTTCTCATTTTGTTGTGAGTCAATTAACCCACAGCAAACAGTTAGATCAAGGAAATGAAATACAATAAATAAGCACTCACTCCAAGCTTCAATCCCCGAAAGCTATGAAATCATAATGCGAATGGCAGGTCTTCTGACTTACTTCCGGTTATCCTGCCTTCCCCTTCCTACGGAAAAGTGGCGTGATTTGAATACCGTTATGAAGCTTACAGCTGCGGGACAGTTACGGAGTTACACCGTATTCCCTTTTAATCCTGATGAAACATCGGGAACCAAAAGCGATACAAATATATCTAATTTCTACATATTTATCTCATTCCGCTATCAGGGCAGACGCATTAAAAATTTAATATCTTAATGAGGTAATCTCTGTCCCAGCCAGCCCGCTTTCTTTTAACTTTAATACTTCTGATTGAAGACATATCTCTTTTGAGCAATGTGAGGGCTATTTTATTGACGAGTGAGAAGTTTTGAGCAGCGTTACCGGCTCTTTTTCTGCTTTGATCCTCATGGAATATCACATCTAACATCCAATGTAGTTTATTCTCGATTCCCCAATGTGACCTAATGTTCTTTTGAAAATAAGCTGCGCTTTCATTCTTACTGGAAATATAATATCTGGTTTCCGTTTCTGCCTTTCCGGATACTTTGAAAAATCGCTCACTTTCTATTCGTATTAAGGTTGTCAGTTTAGTCCATTCCTGTTTTTGGATAACATGCCCCAGATCTTTTATAACCGAACATTTCCGGGTCTCTACCCGGCCATGACCAATGTCAGTATCGATAGCAATGTCATCTGGTTTGAAAAACAAAAAAGAATCAAACAGGTTTTCCTGCAGTTCGCCCTGATTCCCCTTTACGGCTAATAAATAATCACATTCCTTATCTAGGATGGCATCAGCAATAGTGTGCTGACAGCCCATTGCATCAACGGATATGAGGCAATCCTTTAAAAATAAAGACTTTACTAAATCAGGTATAGCCGTAATCTCATTCGATTTTTCATAAACCCGAAGTTGACCCAGTACCAATTCATTTTTATCAGCCCAGGCACTAACCATATGAACAGGTGATTTTTTACCATTTTCCTTGGCTCCACGGATTGTTTTCCCATCAATGCTAATTAATTGATCCTGAGTGATCCCTTCCAAAGAATTTACCCAAGCTGCAAAACAGCCCTCAAAAGTCACGGGATCCATATTTGCAAAGAAACGGTTAATGGTATCATGCGAGGGTATCCCATTTTCCAGCGATAAGAAAGATTTAAACCAGGATTCGTTAACTACTGCAAATTCTTCAATTTCATACCAATCTTCCGCTCCGCACACCACCGCGGCGATCGTGATGGCGATAATATCAATCATGTAATGCTTTCTTTTTCGATTCAAACGATGATCTTTCATCGTACTAAAGTAAGTGGAAATCCCGGGCTTTCTATTCATATAAGTATCTGATTGTCAGATAAATATACAAAATAAAACACTGAAGAACAATAGATAATTGGCTGAATATCAATTATTTATCTACCGATTTTACAATCCGAATCAAAACTATTTTAATGCGTCTGCCCTGATTCCGCTATTTTAAAAGACACGTCGACTGTAAATAATCTACCTTAATTAGAACATTACAATAAAAAAACCTTTTTGGACGAGCGGCAATTATGACTTTACTAACTTGTTCGAAGTTATTGATCGCAAAGGAATAATTGCCAAAGAATATCAATATTTCTGCTATCTTTTTATAAAAATCTGAAAAAAAATATACGAGTATGAATTATAGCGTAACTCTAAAATAGAACATGATCTAACTAAATTTATAATTAAATATTAGCCTAAAATTTAAGGGAATTATTTATGTTTATTTGTATTGCAATTTTAACACTATTTAACACAAACAGTTTTACGTTTTTTTGATCTTTATACCCATGTTTAAAGAAATTCGCAATAAATATATTCGTTACGTTACCGTATTCATTTATTCTATAATAATTTTCTTTTGCGCGCTACAGGTCAACTTCTTATGGTTATTTGGCTATTCTCCTTCTTATAATGATATAAGGCTGCCTACACAGCGTGTTGGATCTGAACTTTACACCTCTGACGGGAAATTGATTGGTCGTTACTATAAAGAGAACCGTACACCTGTCAACTTCGAAGAAATAGCATCAAGTGCTATTAACGCTCTTGTTGCCACAGAGGATGTTCGTTTTTACAAGCACATGGGGATAGATTTTCGCTCCTTGTTGTCAAGTGGGATATCTACTGCTACCGGAGATAAACGAGGCGCCAGCACCATCACCCAACAACTTGCCAAAAATCTCTATCGCACCCGTTACAATAAGTCACAGGGTTTTTTAAGTCGCGTACCAATTTTGCGTACTATTGTTGCCAAACTGAAAGAATGGTCTACCGCTGTTAAGCTGGAATCTAATTATTCCAAGAACGATATCATCACCATGTACCTCAATACCGTTTCATTCGGCAACAATGCCTATGGGATTAAGACGGCTTCCCGTATCTATTTTGATAAAGAACCTGATAATTTAGATGTACCTGAATCTGCTTTGCTAGTAGGCATGCTGAAGGGAACAACTACATACAACCCCATTAAAAATCCTGAAAAGGCTTTAGAACGAAGAAACGTAGCGCTGTCCCAAATGAATAAGTACAACTACATCAATGCCGCACAGATGGATACTTTTAAGAACACCCCTATTACTTTAAAGCAGGGAAGAGTAGATGCAGGGAGCGACGGTGATTCTTATTTGAGGGCGGCAGTAGATAAATACCTGGAAAAATGGTGTACAGATAATAATTATGACCTTTATGAGGATGGGCTAAAAATATATACCACCATTGATTCTAAACTGCAAAAATATGCTGAAGAAGCTGTGGCCGATCAGATGAAATCTTTGCAGCGTAGGTTCTATAGCGTTTGGGACAATGAAGACCCATGGCAAGATTCTGAAAAGAAAAAGGTAGACTACCCAAACCGGGCTATGAAAAACCTGCCAATTTACGCCCAGCTGGAGAAAAAATTTAAAGGCAACCCTGACTCTGTTGAAGTCTATTTCAACAAGAAAAAGAAGATGAAAATTTTTACCTGGAAGGGCGATAGGGATACTTTATTTTCTACAATGGACTCTATCCGCTATTATGGAAAGATCCTGAACACAGGAATGATGACGCTCGATCCGTTTAGTGGAAAGATTAAAGTTTGGGTTGGTGGCATTGATCATAAGTTCTTCAAATACGACCATGTTAACCAGTCTAAACGCCAGGCAGGGTCAACTTTTAAGCCTTTTGCTTATTTGGCTGCACTGGAAAAAGGCATGAGTCCCTGTACAACATTTGTAGATAAACCCGTGCGAATTCCTTATCAGCAAAATGGAAAAACTGAATATTGGGAGCCTAAAAATTCCGATTGGAGCAACAGCTATCGCGAAATGTCTCTTCGCTGGGCAATGGCTAAATCTGTTAATACAATTACTGCACAGGTTACTGAAGCTGTAGGGCCAGAAAATGTAGTAAAATGGGCGCATACTTGCGGCATTGATAGTCACCTTGCCACTGTTCCATCAGTAAGTCTAGGTCCTAATGATGTATCTGTTTATGAAATGGTGAAAGCTTACGGGACGTTTTTAAATGGTGGAATGAAGACTGACCCTATCTTGGTAGAGAAGATCACAGATCTGGATGGTAATATTATTGAAGAGTTTAAAGCAAAGGCAACTCGTGCACTCTCTGAGGAGATTTCATGGCTGATGCTTTATATGTTTAGAGGGGGTATGGATGAACCCGGAGGCACGTCTCGCGCGCTGTGGGAATGGGATCTTTGGAAAAAGAACAACCAGATTGGCGGAAAAACAGGCACCTCGTCTGATTATGTTGATGCCTGGTATATGGGTATTACAAAAGATTTGGTTACTGGAATATGGGTAGGTTGCGATGAGCGAACGGCACATTTCAAAAATGGAGAAACTGGTGAGGGGTCAAGAACCGCATTGCCTATCTTTGCTAAGTTTATGGAAAAGGTTTATAAAGACCCAACTACTGGCTATACCATGGGGCCTTTCCCTAAGGCAAAAGTTAAAATCACAGTAGATATCGACTGTCCTAGTCCAGAGTATGCTGTTGATACGACTTCAACAGATAGCCTTGCGGTAGATTCTGCTGTATTTGAGGTACCACCTCTTGAGGATCAGCAAGCCATTCCTAAGGAAGAAGTTCGCCCGCAAAAACCAGAAGAAGATAAACCAGAAGAACCTGTTAAACAACCCGTTCCTGAAGCACCGCTCACCAAAAAAGAGGAACGGGAACTAAAACGTAAACAACGCCAGGAAGAAAAAGAAAAGAAGAAGAATGCTGAGTAGTCGGGATAAACTAACATTCATTCAAGTCTCATTTTAATTCCATTAAACTACTCTACAGGATTTTACGTAGATTTAATAAGCTATAAAATAACAAACTATGATAATGACCTCTAAATTTATGAGAAGATTTGTTCCCATACTAATCCTTACATTTATATCTGTGGTTTCCGTTCAGGCCCAGTATTTTGGGCAGAATAAAGTACGGTATAAGAATGAGAAATTTAAAGTACTGCAAACTCCTCATTTTGAGATTTATTATTATTTAAAGAATGAAAAGCTGGTTAGAAAACTAGCAGAGGATGCAGAAACATGGTATAAAATGCACCAGGAGGTTTTCAGGGACACCTTTTTAAGAAAAAACCCGATTATCCTGTACAGTAACCATCCTGATTTTCAGCAAACAACGGCCTTGCAGGGCGAAATTGGAATAGGCACCGGGGGTGTTACTGAAGCGCTTAAAAACAGGATTATCATGCCGGTAATGGAACTCAATAACCAGACTAGGCACGTACTTGGACACGAGTTGGTTCACGCCTTTCAATACCATATTTTACTGGAAAAAGATTCTATTCGCATGGAGAACATCGGCCAGATTCCACTATGGATGATTGAGGGAATGGCTGAATACCTATCTGTTGGAAAAACTGATGCCTTTACTTCCATGTGGATGAGGGACGCCATGCTAAACAGGGACATCCCATCTCTAAAAGACCTTACCAATTCCAACAAATATTTCCCTTACCGCTACGGACAAGCATTTTGGACGTTTGTGGGATCCGTATACGGGGATACTACCATTGTTCCATTGTTTAAGGCAACGGCTCGTTTTGGCTATGAAAATGGTTTGAAATATACTTTTGGTTATGATGATAATACCTTGTCTGGTTTATGGAAAAATGCAATTGAATCTCATTATCGTCCAATGTTGAAGGCAGACAGTTCACAGGTCAAAATCAGTGGCACAAGGATCGTGGATAATAAAAATGCCGGCAATATGAACGTAGCACCTTCGATTAGTCCGGATGGAAAATATCTCGCATTTCTCTCCGAAAAAGATCTTTTTGGTATTGATCTCTTCCTTTCGGAGGCAAAGAACGGCAAGATTATTAGAAAACTAAGCAGTCAGATCTCCAATTCGCATATAGACGACTTTAATTTCCTCGAATCTGCAGGAACATGGTCGCCAGATAGTAAGCAATTTGCATTTAGTATTTTCAGCAAGGGTAAGAATGAGTTGATGATCATCGACGTAGCCAGTGGCAAACAGCTGCTAAGTACTGATATGGGCAATATAGAACAGTTCGGGAACTTAACCTGGTCGCCAAATGGTCAGGACATTGCATTTTCAGGAATGATAGAAGGACAAAGTGATATTTTCTCTTATAATTTGAAAGACAAGAGAGTAACGCAGATAACCAATGATAACTTTTCAGACTACGCACCGAATTATTCTAAGGATGGAAAGCTGATTGCCTTCTCAACTGATAGAGTATCGAGATTGAAAAATGAAATAAATGCAGTTCATCCCATTAACCTAAGCATATACAATATTGAAAATAAAGCCATTTCAGATGTACCGGTTTTTCCAGGAGCTAATAACCTGAATGCCCAATTTTCTGGAGATAGTAAATCTTTATTCTTTTTATCAAATCGTGATGGATTTAGGAATTTGTATCAATACAATTTGACTGATAACTCAGTTAGGCAGCTAACAGATTACTTTACAGGCATAAGCGGTATAACTGAGTTTTCCCCTGCCCTTACCGTATCAAACAACGACGATATTATATATAGTTATTACAGGTCTCAACGTTATACGCTTTATAACTCTCCTGTAAGCAATTTCAGAACTAAACCAGTAGATGCTAATTCGGTTAATTTTGATGCCGCTATTTTACCTCCAAAAGAGAGTACTGGTGTTGATGTGGTGAATTCCAATCTGGGTAATTTTGAAAGATTTGAGAAAACAAGCGTAGATTCCATGCGCCTCGTCCCTTATAAACCGAAATTTACGTTAGACTATCTGGCAAACAGTGGCGTAGGTGTTTCTACCAGTCGCTTCGGAACAGGAGTACAAGGTGGCATTGTTGGCATGTTTAGTGATATTCTTGGCAGAAACCAAATTATTGCCAATCTTTCTGTAAATGGCGAAATTTATGATTTTGGTGGTTTGGTAGGTTACATTAACCAGCAAAAAAGAATTAACTGGGGAATTGCGCTTTCGCATATCCCTTATATCACCGGTTACCGGGAAATCGTTGCAGATCAACTGAGCTATACAGATGGCAAAAAAGTGGATGTTATTAACGACAGAACCAATTTGATTAGAACTTTCGAAGATCAAATTCAGCTTTTTGGCTCCTATCCTTTTAATAAAGTTCATCGCTTTGAAGCAGGTGGTGCCCTCTCTTATTATAATTATCGTGTAGACCGCATTAGTAATTATTATGATTATAACGGGCGATACATCACTTCAGAAAAGAAGAAGATAAACACGAAAGATGCGACTACTGAATTTGGTAGGCCACTAAACGCTTTTAATATTTTCCAGGTTAATGCTTCGTTTGTGGGGGATAACTCCATCAGTGGAATGACTTCTCCACTTGATGGATTCAGGTACAGGATTGGAGCAGAGCAATATTTTGGAGATTATAAGTTCTCTGCAGTTACTATAGATGCGAGGAAATATTTGCGATTAAAACCAATAACACTTGCTACTAGAACCTATAATTACCTTCGCATTGGTAAAGACGGCGAAAATCTTTATCCGCTTTATGTAGGTTACCCGTATTTTATTCGTGGTTATGAGGCAAATTCTCTTTACAAAAGCAACTCTGGATCTGGCTTTAATATTAACCAGTTATCTGGCAGTAAGATTGCCGTGTTCAATTTTGAAGTGAGACTACCCTTTACAGGACCTAAAAAGCTAACACAAATTCCTTCTAAATTTCTGTTTAGTGATCTTAACCTATTCTTTGATGCAGGATTGGCCTGGAGCCAAGGATCAAAAGTTGCGTTTAAAAGTCAACCAACCTACACTACAGTAAATGTAAAGGACGAGAATGATAAAAACGTTTTGGATACGAATGGAAATCCAGTTACTACACAATCAACTAATGAGCGTGTACCCGCTTTAAGTGTCGGTATATCGCTAAGGGTAAATGTATTTGGTTATTTCGTTATTGAACCTTATTATGCAATTCCCTTTCAACGTAAGGACGTTAAAGCAGGTGTATTCGGTTTAACCTTCGCACCGGGCTGGTAATAAAAATGAATTAAAATCAAGACATGATGGTAAAAGGCATGTTAACCTGGTTGACAAGCTTTTTTGCCGACATGATATGTTCAAAATCTAGTCCTATAGTCAGATCAATCCAATCAGGATTGCAGCATCTTACTACGCGCTCTTTTTGAGTTCTTGTAAAACGGCTCATCAACTTGAATCTACTTAATGCCTGCGCTTCAGTTTTAAATTCTTCAAAGTAAACCAAACGTGTTAACTGTTGGCCGCTATCGAAAAAAAGACAAGGCATCTGTTTGTAAAAATCTAAAGTCTTGATCAGATCAGAACTCATACCCACGTGTAAACTTGTGCGATTTCTATCGGTAACAATGTAGACGAATTTTTTCATAGCCATTAGCAGTTATAGGTGATAAACTAATTAAATTAGTTACTTATTGGATATTTAAATAAATATTACTAACTTTATTGGTACAATACTACTAATTATTTTAGTAAAAACAAATTTATTTTAAACTTTAATTTTATGTCAAATATTTCCGGTAACCTAAAGTACTTAAGAAAGAAAAAAGGCCATACACAACAGCTATTTGCTGATGCAATGGGAATTAAAAGATCGCTGATTGGCGCTTATGAAGAAGACCGCGCCGAGCCTAAATATGATTTACTAAAAAAAATAGCAGAGTATTTTGATCTTACCATCGATGAATTTATCAATGAAAACATTAATGGTAGCTGGAAACCAAAACCAAAGAGTCAGGGTTCTAATCTTCGTATTTTAAGCATAACAGTTGACAAAGACGACAATGAAAACATTGAAATGGTTCCTGTTAAAGCGAGTGCCGGTTATTTGAATGGTTTTTCAGACCCTCAGTATGTACATGATCTTCCAAAGTTTCAATTACCCCTTCCTTTCTTAAAGAATGGCACCTTCAGAGCCTTTGAGATTATTGGCGATTCTATGCTTCCTATTCAGTCCGGCAGTATTATCCTCGGTGAATACATTGATAACTGGAACGATGTTAAAACAGGTGAAACTTATGTGATCATTAGCAAAAACGAGGGTGTTGTTTATAAAAGAGCAGGCAATCGTTTTAAAGAAAACAAAGAGCTTAAATTGATTTCAGATAATAAGGTCTATGATTCCTATACGGTTTCGTCTGATGATATTCTGGAGATCTGGAAAGCTAAAGCCTATATATCGTCTACACTTCCTTACCCAACGCCTGAGCCGACAATTGAAACGCTAACCAATATGATGTCTCAGATGCAGAAATCCATCTCGCAACTCAACAAGAACTAATCAATTTTTTTTACATGAGCACAGCTGAAGAGTTCATAAAATTAAGGTTAGCACAGCGGATAGAGAATGGTTCAATCAGGAAACTATCTGCAAGCACATTGCCTGTAGATTTTTGTTCCAACGATTACCTGGGTTTTGCAAGATCTGATGAGTTGAAGAAACACATTGAGGGGACGCTGCAAGACTTCACTACGTATCAAAATGGATCGGGAGGTTCAAGACTGCTGAGTGGAAATCACTTTTTCACGGAAGAAACTGAACAGTTCATCGCTCATTTCCATAATGCGGAAAGTGGGCTGATCTTTAACTCCGGATATGATGCCAATGTAGGATTATTGTCCAGTATCGCACAACGAGGAGACACGATAATATCTGATGAGCTGATACATGCCAGTTTGATAGATGGCTCGAGGCTAACGCATGCCAATCGTTATACCTTCAAGCACAATGATACTTCCCAGCTAGAAACCAAGCTAAAGATAGCCAAGGGAAATATTTATGTAATAGTTGAAAGTGTTTATTCTATGGATGGCGACATTCCCCCATTAACCGAAATCGCCCAGCTTTGCAACTTATATGATGCAAATCTTATTGTGGATGAAGCTCATGCGCTAGGAGTTCTGGGAAATCATGGTAAGGGACTGGTACAGCACTTGGATTTGGAGCAACAAGTTTTTGCAAGAGTAATGACGTTTGGTAAAGCGCTTGGTTGCCATGGGGCAATTGTACTGGGTAGCGTTAACCTTCGCAAATACCTTATAAATTTCGCAAGGTCTTTTATCTATACCACCGCGGCACCTATTCACAATATCGTAGCTATAAAATGTGCATACCAGCGTTTAATTGAAACTAATCACACGCTATTAATTGCTCATAAAATCAAGCTCTACCACCAACACATAAACGGATTTTTAGAAACAACAACTACAGAGAGTGCTATTCAAACTTTACGATTCAATAGTACTAACCACGCAAAAGCTTCAGATCAGAAGCTACAGAATAAAGGATATGATGTTAGAGCCATTTTAAGCCCTACTGTACCTAAAGGCAAGGAACGCATTAGAATTTGTTTACATTTGTTCAATTCAGACGAGCAAATTATCGATCTAATTAAAGAAATTAAAAACCTACAATAACATGGCGAGCACATACTTTGTTACAGGAATTGGGACAGGCATAGGCAAAACTATAGTAAGCGCAATTATTACCCAAAAGCTTAAGGCAGACTACTGGAAACCTATTCAATCAGGCGACCTTCATAACAGCGATAGCCTGACGGTTAAGCGCTTAATAAGTAATTCCAAAACTACCATACACCAGGAAAGATTTCGGCTTTCTCAACCTCTATCACCTCATTTATCAGCAAAAATTGACGGGGTAGATCTTAAAATAGCCGACTTCCAATTACCTCCGACTGAAAACAACTTAATTATTGAAGGTGCTGGAGGCTTAATGGTACCCCTTAATGACCAGGAGTTGATGCTGGATTTAATAAAGGTATTAAAGACAAAGGTGATCGTGGTTTCTAAAAATTATTTGGGAAGCATCAATCATACTTTGCTCACGCTACAGATCTTAAGTACCAACCAAATACCTGTAGAGGGAATTATATTCAACGGTGAAGCGAATAAGCACACCGAGAATTATATTGAGCAATACAGCAAACTTCCAATTCTTGGTAGAATCCCCGAACTGAATGATCTTAATCAAGATACGATCCGCAGCGCAGGAAACTTTTTAAACCTAAATATTAGGCAATAAAAAGAGGGAAGTTTAAAACTTCCCTCTTTCTCTTATACATCAATTATAATATCTATTTTACTGCATCAATTATCGCTTTAAAAGCGTCTGGATGGTTCATTGCTAAGTCAGCTAAAACTTTACGGTTTAAACCGATGTTTTTAGTGGCAAGTTTACCAATTAATTGAGAGTAAGATATACCGTGCTGCCGTGCTCCAGCATTGATACGCTGAATCCACAATCCACGAAATTCTCTTTTCTTAACTTTACGGTCACGGTATGCATATTGCAAACCTTTTTCTACCGTATTTTTAGCAATGGTGAAAACCTTGCTTCTTGATCCCCAATAGCCTTT
>JANXVH010000136.1 GCA_025351765.1 Pedobacter sp. | reverse complement strand
CTTTTATTGGTAGATGTTGGCCATAGTTATAAAGGACTTTGTGATTTGGTTGGTGGGTATTATTTCACTTACGAGGAAGCTAACCCTATACGTTTTAATCCGTTTTACATTAGTGATGGAGCCAGTTTGGATACCGAAAAGAAGGAAAGCCTTAAGAGTTTGATCCTTGCGCTATGGAAAAAAGAGGATGAAGTTTTAGAGAGACCGGAATATGTAGCCTTATCAACTGCCTTGCAGGGATATTATGCGAAGCTATCTGCGTTTCCTGATCTATTTCCTTGTTTCGATACATTCTACGAGTACCTCAAAAATGAGTTTGCTGCACAATTAAAAGTAGATAACGTAAAAGAACGTCATTTTGATCTCGATAATCTATTGTATGTTTTGAAGCCTTTTTACAAAGATGGAGAATTCGGCTATTTACTAAATGCAACGTAAGCGTTCGGCCATTCACCTCTTTCCCCGGGTATCTTGATTAGGTAGCTTTGCTTTATTAAAACATAGCAAAATGAGAAACAAGAGCACGGTGCATCAAGAAATGTTTGGTCACTATCAGATTTGGCGGCAAAGTGGTTTAAGCCAAATAGGCTTCTGTACGCTACACGGGATTACTTTTCAGAGGTTCAATTATTGGGTTCGAAAGTTTCATTCCGGAGATTCCAAAGGCAAAGCACCTTCAGGTGGTTTTCTATCGGTGGCGATAAAAGAGCCATCTTCTGATTGTAAAGTTGAGATTATCCGTGTGGATGGTACCCGCATTCAGTTTCATGGTGCTGTAGATGCTGGTTTTATAAAAAGCCTGCTGGACTAATGCTGAGCCTGAATTCCGGTTACCGTTATTATATCTACCGGGGAATTACCGATTTTCGTTGTGGAATGGACAGTTTGAGTGGCACGGTAAGGAGAGAGCTTTCCATTGATCCAACCGGTGGGGAGATCTTTATCTTTTTCAATCGTAAGCGCAATATGGTCAAGCTACTGCACTTTGAAGGGGATGGCTTCGCTATTTACCATAAGCGATTAGAGGCAGGAACTTATGAACTCCCTTTAGCCACTGCCCAGGTTAGTTCTGTAGAAATGAGTAGCGAGGATTTGCTGCTTATTCTGGGCGGGATCAGCCTGAAAAGTGTAAAGCGGCGCAAGCGTTTCAGCTTAAAAAAAGACTGATTAAATGGATAAATAGCTTGCTTAAATGGGTTAGAATGCGTATTTTTAAGTCATGATCGAACCTGTTTCAGAGACTGTATTTAACCCCGATGAGCTGATGAAAAAGCTCAATGAGGTGGTAGGCGCCCTGAACCAGACCTTACGGGAATCTGCCAAAAAAGATGTGATTATCGATCAGTACGCTGCAGAAAATATGCAGCTTAAACATGAACTTTCTAAGTTAAAAACATTAGTGTTCGGCGCCAAAAGTGAACGCTTTCAGGGTCAGGGGCCGGCCGATCAAATGCAGCTTTGTTTTGAAGATGAACCTTTAAAGCCACTTACTGCTGAGCAGCTGACCCAGAAGATTAATTACACGCGGAAAAAGGCCGTCTTAAATGTTTCTTCACATCCTGGCAGGACAGCTTTTCCTGCATCCCTTCCACGCGAGGAACGTATTCTTTTACCAGATACAGATCTTACCGGATACCGCGAGGTTGGCAGGGAAATCACCGAGGAACTTGAATATATCCCAGGAAAACTATTTGTCAGGCAATATATCCGTCCAAAATTTATACGCAAAAATACCGACAAATTTATCGTGGCAACATTGCCATCACGACCTATTGAAAAAGGGATTGCCGGCCCTGGCCTGCTAGCCCAGATTATTATTGATAAATATGTCGATCACCTTCCACTATACCGTCAGGTAGAACGTTTCAAGCGCGAAGGGGTTACTTTAGCAGCCTCGACCATTTCAGGATGGCTCACTGCCTGTTGTACTTTACTGGATCCTTTATACCAGCAGCTCAAAAATGAAGTGCTAAAAAGCAATTACCTTCAGGTGGACGAGTCCCCGATCAAAGTGCTTGACAAAGATAAAAAAGGCAGTACCCACAAAGGTTTTTACTGGCTTTATTACACCCATTTAAGCAAACAGGTGTTCTTTGATTACAGGCCGGGCCGAGGTAGAGAAGGCCCTGAAGAATGCCTTAAGAACTTTATCGGATATCTCCAGACTGATGGATATCAGGTCTACGAAAACTTTGCAAAACGTAGTGGCATTATCCATATGGGGTGTATGGCACATGCACGCCGCAAATTCTCAGAGGCAATGGATAATGATGCCCCAAGGGCTGAGTACGTTTTGAACGAACTGCAGAAAGTCTATACTATTGAACGTAGGTTCCTGGACCAGCAAATTGATGCTACACAATTATTGGCCGACAGAAATGAACAGTCAGCACCGATATTGCTAAAGCTAAAGAAATGGATGTTGGAAAATTACGTACAGGTATTGCCTAAAAGCCCTATTGGCAAAGCAATGCAATATGCTTTATCGCGATGGGACCAGCTATCTGTATACTTAAGTGATGCTGACCTTCTGATCGATAATAATCAAATCGAAAATGCCGTCAGACCCCTGGCAATTGGTCGGAAAAATTACCTTTTCGCCGGTTCACATGAAGCAGCGCAAAGAGCAGCAATGCTGTATTCTTTTATGGGTACCTGTAAGAAAAATGACGTTAATCCGTTTGAATGGTTAAGGGATGTACTCACCAGAATTCCTGATCATCATGCAAACAAATTACATGAACTGCTCCCTCAAAATTGGGTGAAAAGCGAAATAACAGCTGAATTAGGTAGTTAGCCGAACGCTTACGGCTAAACGATGAAGTTGGGGCTTTTCCTAATTTCAACTTTGTAAGAGCATTAAAGAAAGCATTAAGTACTGATAATGGAAGTATTTTTAGATACCATAACCATGAAAATACTATTCTAAGCTGCATTTATCAGCAATTAA
>JANXVH010000090.1 GCA_025351765.1 Pedobacter sp. | reverse complement strand
ATTCCCTTGTCCATTCTCAAATATTCCGACAGCGCTTTTAAATAACATACCGACATTTTCAATCGATACTTGATGTACCAAATTAGTTTTGCCTGTAATATTTATACCTAACCCGAATACATTTGATATTCTAGTATTGCTAATAACACAATTTGTTCCAGATAGGGCTATACCAGATCCACCAGAATTATTTATTGAAACATTCTCTATTTTAATATTCTTAACTCTTGTTCCAGATATAGCAGCATCAATGTTTTGGGCGGCAAATAATTCATTTTGCAAAGCATTTGTACAACCCCTAATTTCCAGACCCTGAACCATAATATTAGATACGCCATTATTCCCAAAGTCAAACATTTTGTTTATTGTTGGTATATAAATATTAATTGTCTTTCCAATCTGAGCTTTCAAAGGAAAATAATGTAATTTTTCGGATGACCGATCAAGATACCAAGTTCCAGCAACCGTCATCCCTTCCTTTACATTATACACAACATATTTATTACCATTACTGTTACTAGCTAAAAAAGCACCTAAAGGCTTTGTTGATGGGTAAGTGAAATAAATTATACTTTTCAAAGAATCAATAGATTTTGCGGCAACATATGATTCACTCCAACTATGATACAGCACAATTTCAGCATTTGCAGAATTTAATCCATTAAAGTCAACCGGGTTATATTTAAGTCCATCTAAGTCAGATTGAGCCGGTTGAATTTTCCAATATCCTTCAGAAGCAGGTAGAAGTTTTTCTTTCCATTGATTAAAGTAAGAAAATGAACCATTTATGGGAAACCTTGCCGGCACCAGCATTTTCCCATCTACTGTAATCATTCTAAAGTCCCAGGCTCTACTTTTGGAACCCGGTATGTCAATATCAACAACTTTATCACCAGAAACTTTAATAGTAAAATTTACCCCGCCAAATAAAACCGGCCTTTCATTTTTAAAATTTTGAATAATTAAACCTGAATCTATTGGATTAAACTTTGCAGAAACGTTATAATAATTACCTTTTCTAATTAAAATGAGCTTTATTCTTTTGGTTCTGCTTCTTTCAAGAGCTGAAGATAGAGTTTTCAACGGACTAGAAATAGTTCCTATATTCGCATCGTTACCAGTAGGCGACAAATAAATTGCGTCTTGGGCACTAGCAATAGATATTAAGCTAAGAGTATAAAATAACCAAACATAAAATAACTTCATGATGATAGTATATCATTAACAAATCTATCAAAAATCAATCCACTCCCAAATGTGTAGTTAATGGGGAAAGTGATTCGTATATTCCAGATAACTGAGCGGATAGCTGTCTAATAGAAAAAATCTTCGAGGTGTAATCTTTTGCTTGTTCTCCTATCTTCCTTCTCAGATCAGAAGATTCCATAAGCCTAGATAACTGAATTGCCAGTCTATCAACATCTCCAGGTGGACAAAATAAAATGTTCTCTTCATCGGTGAATACATCTGGCATTGAACCAACCGGAGTAGTTACAACTGGAACACCAAAACTCATAGCATCCAGAACCGCCATTGGAAGTCCTTCATTATAACTTGGTAAGCAAAAAATAGATGCATCATTGAATAGGTTTTCTTTAACAGATCCAATTACCCATCCCGTAAATAAGAACCTGCTTTCGTAACCGCTCATAACAATCTCTTCAATTATTCCGGAAGATGCAATTCCACCAGCTATCACCAATCGCCAAGCAGGGTATTTTGAAGCAACTTTAAAAAAGGCTCTAATTAAATCTATGTATCCTTTGCGTTCGATCAAGTTTCCCGCAAAAAGAATATATGGCTTTTGTGCTCTAACAAACTCCGGCCTATTAGTTAAACTCGATTCCATTAATGGATTGTAAAGAATCTCAACAGAGGCTTTCCTATTAGTTACGTTAACAATCGCATCCTGCCAATATGCCGATAATACCAAAACGCGATCTGCATATGTAAAAAGGAATTTATACAATAGTCTAAATGGACCCTCAGTTGTTGTTTCCACGGCAAATGCGTGAAAATGCAATATAACAGGTTTAAAGAAAAGCTTGGATGTTAAAAAAAATATTGTTTTTCTTAAGGC
>JANXVH010000085.1 GCA_025351765.1 Pedobacter sp. | reverse complement strand
TTTAAAGATATTCTAATTAAGGCTCTATGCAGCGTAAATGGTTTCAATACTGGTTCAACTCTCCTTTTTACCATATACTTTACAGTCAGCGGAATGACGAGGAGGCTGAATACCTTATAGATAACCTTTCTACCTATTTGAAGCCTGTGGCAGATGCAAGAATATTGGACATTGCGTGTGGACGCGGGCGGCATGCAATTTACTTGAACAAGAAAGGTTACGATGTTACTGGAATTGATCTTTCAGAGCAAAGCATAAAATATGCACAGCAATTTGAAGTGAAGAACCTTCATTTCTTTGTGCACGACATGCGTAAGTTAGCCTTTATCAACTATTTTGACATTGCGCTTAATATGTTTACCAGCTTCGGCTATTTTGAATCAGAAAAAGACCATGTCAATGCTTTAAAATCGTTCAGAAAGGGTTTGAAAGCTGATGGAACACTGGTAATCGATTATTTTAATACACAAAAGATTCTTAAAAACCTTACCAATCAGGAAACCAAAATTATGGATGGCATTGAGTTTCACCTGCATAAATTTGTATCAGAAGGCAAAATAATTAAGCACATTAACTTTGAGCATAAAAGTAAAGCTTATGCTTTTGAAGAACGCGTTCAAGCTTTTACATTATCTGATTTTGAGAGAATGTTTGAACTGGCGGGATTAAGGATAAGCACTATATTTGGAAATTATGGTTTGGAGACTTTTGATGAGTGTAAATCCGACCGCTTAATTATGGTATGCCATAAAGCATGATAGAAAGCTTGCATCAATTTGATGTGGACCTCTTTCTGAGTATCCATCGGGGCCTGTCCAATCCTTTCTTTGATTGGTTGTTACCGCTGCTACGCAACCGGTACTTTTGGACGCCGCTCTACCTATTCATTGTTGTTTTTTGCGTAAGAGAGTATAAAAAAAAGGGTTGGCTCATCATTGGCATGTTGTTATTTACTTTTGCCATAGGCGATCTGGTAGCTTCGCGATTGATTAAAAATGTTGTGATGCGGATCAGGCCTTGCAATGAGTTGACATTAACGAGTGATATTATCCATCGCGTAGCGTGTGGCAGTGGTTATAGTTTTCCATCGAGCCATGCTACTAATCATTTTGCAATAGCTATTTTTTTAATCTTTGTTTTCTATGACAAATGGAAACCCATTTTACCTTTAGCTTTGGCATGGGCTTTTATAATTTCTTTTTCACAAGTATATGTTGGTGTACATTACCCTGTAGATGTGATGGGAGGAGCTATTTTAGGTGCATTAATCGGTTTCTGTACCTCCCGAATTTATAAAACAGTAGAATCAAAATTATAATGGAAATCTGGAAATTACTTATTCTTTTTCTATGTGCCTTTTTAGGAGGAACCGCAATATTTCTTGTCAAGAGCGATAAATCTCAGCTGTTAAAACTAATTCTTTCTTTTAGCGGTGCCTATTTGTTTGCAATTACGGTTCTTCATCTTATACCAGATGCGTATCAAGGCGGCGAACATGAAGAAATTGGCATCTTTATTTTGATCGGTTTTCTTTTACAAATACTTCTTGAACAGTTTTCTGAAGGTGTTGAACATGGGCACATTCATAAACACCATGATACCAATGCATTTCCATTGGGAATAATGATTAGTCTATGCTTACATGCATTCCTTGAAGGTATGCCGCTTGCTAAAGATCAGCACAATGCATTGATCTACGGAATAGCGCTCCATCATATACCTGCGGCATTTGCGCTGGCTAGTATACTAATGCAGAATCAGTTCAACCGCACAAAAATTGTAATGTATGTTGGCATTTTCGCACTAATGGCTCCTCTCGGTTTTTATGTAAGTGAGGGACTTAGCAATGGAACAATTGGTGGCATGGAAAATTACTTTAACCGTATTATGGGTATAGTTATTGGCATTTTTCTGCACATCTCTACAACCATTCTGTTTGAATCGAGTGTTGACCACAAAGTAAGCCGGAAAAAGATGATCGCAGTCTTATGTGGTGTTGGTATAGCGCTGATCGGCTATTTTAGTTCCGGGCACTCCCATTAAATGTATTTAAGTTAGTTTATCCAAGTTTATTGCTTTTTGCTAATAATTACATCAACAACCCGTTTATTTACCTTTATCTTGAGGTAGCTTTATTTTACCGTAACCCCATGGACAGTGCTTACACTTATTATTGCAACAATACCCCCTTTTTAGATGATAAGCTTGAGTGAAAACCATAAACCCATTCTCGTTAAAATAATAGTCTACACCTTCAACCATCAGTTAAGCAATTTTACTACTAAATTTTTCTCATAGTGTGATTTCAGCGCCAAACCATTTCCATGATTAGTCCAAACCTGACTAGGCTTTACCTGATCTATTGTGTAAAGAATATCATTCCAATCGGCATGGTCCGATATGTACAATTGCATTGCATTACCACTTTGTAAGTGCTTCCAACCCGTCGCAAATACCCTCACAACATTAATAGCTTTGAAGTAACTATTAAAAACCATCGGGGGAACCATATAGATAAGATTACTGCTATTGTTTTTCATAACCTTTCTGTCGTAAACTACATACTTACCCACATCTATTCCCATTTGTTCATATATTTTTACAAAAGGTATCATACTGAAATGCACAAGTATCCTTTTTTGCGGACAAAACTGACTGATTAAATGAATGAGACGTTGGCACTTCCCCAGAGCGTACGCCCCCAGCATGATATTACTTTCTGTAGAATTAAGTTTAAGTATCTCTTCTTCAGCAGTTGGGTGAATAGTTGCAGGATCTGCAAAAGTAGTTTCCGTAATCAGCACGTTAGCATGGGTAAATTCTATAGCTTCGCAAGTAGCATCAGGCTGTAACTTATAATCTCCTGTATATAAGTATCTTGTATCTTCATATTCTAGTAGCACCATAACAGAACCTAAGATGTGACCAGCGGGAATAAAAATTATTTTTACTCCATTTAGGTTATATTCCTGCCGATAGTTCAAAATATTAAAATGATTACCTGCGTTTTTACGGTACCTATGTTTCATGAAAAGAGCGGTAGCCTCAGTACAAATTACATTATTATGGCCTCCTATTGCGTGATCACCATGCGCATGGGAAATAACCGCATAGTTACTGGGTTCTTTTGGATCCAGATAAAAATCACCATAGCGACAATAAAGACCGGTCTTGTCGATAACAATAAAATCGTCTAAAATCATTAAAATTTCAAATTAAGGAATTGTTGATGAAGATCTATTACATGCGTAATCAGTGAAACGGACTCATTGTTGTTTATGATATAATCTGCCATACCAAGTTTCTGTTGATCTGAAAATTGCTTATTCATTCTTGCCTGTACTTGGGCTGCGGTAACATGATCACGCTCCATTACCCTCTTAAGTCTTACTTCTTGCGGTGCGACGACAAGGATATTTTTGTCGCACATTTTATAAGAACCGCTTTCAAATAATAATGCTGCTTCTTTTAAAGTGTAAGGTACGTTTTGAGGCAGATTGGCAGACCAAGCATCAAATGCCCTAAATACGGCTGGATGTACTAGTGCATTCAACCGGTTTAATTGCTCATTATCATTAAATACGATGCTAGCTATATGTTTATTATTTAAACTACCATCTTCAAAATAACTTATTTCGCCAAATGCACCCTTTACACCGCTTATTAGGGTGTCATCATTTACCATGATACTTTTGGCAACAGTATCTGCATAGAATACTGGAATACCAAGCGTTTCAAAGATTCTGCATATCATTGTTTTACCACTTCCGATTCCGCCTGTTATTCCAACCTTTAACATCTATTTTTCAATTATAAAATCAACCTTTGAAGGCACGATACTGATTAGTTTGCAGAAATCGGGAAAGCGTGCAATATTTACCCTAAGTCGATTGTGATTATTAACTTTCCATTCGTTCAAATCAACAACAACATCAATATAGGTTTCATTGATTTGCTGATACTTTGACAATGCCACCAAAAAAGTTATTCGAACTTTTTTAGGGTAAAGCTTAGCATCATAATATTCATTATTGTTAAAAATTTTTACGGGTAAGTCCATTGTCTTCTCCGTAAACTCATCTACCGGTACCTTAACCTCGGCACTAGTGGGGAAAATGCTTACGTTCTTCATTCTGTTACGGGCAACACCTATCCTTGAAACGCTGGTATTTTGGAGATGATTAAGGACTAAGGTATCGGTTGGCCATTCTTTGATCGACCTGAGTTTATCCTCTGGTCCGGATAAGGTAATGTACTCTGGAATAATCTCTACATTACCAGATCTTCCATATTGCTTTCTGAAAGTTAAGCTTGAGATCAATTTGAGTGGTACTTTTTTAACAGTTCGCTGTGTAAAATCAAAATAAAGCGTATCTGGTCTAACTGAAATAATGTTCTGCGAAGTTTCCAACTGGGTATTTACCTGATTTAGCTGTTCGGTAAACAGGATATAATTTCTGGTATTTAATTTTTCCAGGTTGATGGCAATTGACTGCGGCTTAACCCTTAGCCTGGCAAATAATAGTTGCCAGCCTGTGCCTTCAACTTGCAGGTCAACAGTATCTGATTGAAGTGGATGAAAAGCACGCTTTTGTGGAAAATTCCTATAAAAAAGCACTGTTTTAGAGGTATAAACATATTTCTTATTCAATGCCATAAATAGCCAGGCACCAATAGCCAATAATAAACAGGTTATCAGTACCAGGAAACGCTTTCTTTCTATCTTGGTGAGCTTGATCAAAGGCATGGTTGTAAAGTACTCAAAAATACTAAAACAAAAAAGCCGCTCCAAATAATGAAACGGCTATAAACATTTATTTAAATATTAAGACTTTACTATATCTATTTTAGGAGCAGCAGCTTTAGTTGCATCCAATGAAATAGCAGTTTTATCAAAACGAATCTTGGTTCCACCTTCTACTTCTATTAAAAAGGTAGTATCATTCATGTCTACTATTCTCCCATGGATACCCGCGGTTGTTACAATTTTATCGCCCTTTTTTAAGTCTTCTACCAGTTTCTTGTGGTCTTTTGCTTTCTTCATTTGCGGTCTGATCATAAAAAAGTAGAATACTACCATAATCAGTACCATTGGAACAAGCGTACTTAGCATATTACTGCCGCCAGCAGCCTGCAAAATTATTGTTGATAACATATTTAATATATAAAGTTTAATTATTCTTTAATCTCACCCACCAAAGTAATTTGGACAGGGTTGTTCATTGCGTTAGATGAAACGGTGATAGGTTTTGTAATTGGACCTATTGGTTTTCCTGCACTGTTAAAAACAACTTTAATTGCACTAGACTCGCCTGGTTTGATCGGCTCCTTAGGTATTTCAGGAACGGTACATCCGCAGGTAGCAAGTGCATCTTTAATGATCAATGGTTCTTTTCCAGTGTTGGTCAATTTGAATGCGTAAGTTATTATTTCCCCTTTTTTAATCTTACCAAAATTATGGACATTATCAGCAAAAGTAAGAATTGCGCTATTAGGATTCTGCACAGGTGTGTGCGTACCAATGGCTGTTGTGGTGTCTGCTACTGGAGTAGTAGTTTCAGCAGGTTTTTTATTATTTTGGCAAGAAGCAAATGCTACAGCAGCAAAAGCCAGTAAAAAGATTTTTTTCATAATTTATTCTTCTATAAGTCCGCGACCAATTTTTTTAATGTTATTATTTCTTTTAAGATCTCCCATTATTTTGTCCAAGATACCATTAATAAAGGAATTGCTTTTCGGTGTACTGTAATCTTTTGAAAGATCAAGATACTCATTTATAGTCACCTTCACTGGAATAGAAGGAAAATTGAGTAACTCGCAGATCGCCATTTTCATCAGTATTGTATCCATGAGTGCTATACGCTCTGATTCCCAATTTTTTGTACGCTCTGCAATATAAGCTTGATATTCTTTATCGTTCTTAAGCGTATATAAGAATAAGTCTTCAACAAACTTGCTGTCCTCTGTCCAGTCCTGGCTTATTGGGGTAAGCCTATTGGCTGTAGGATCTTCTGAAGTAAAGTTCTTAAAAGTTTTGGCTACCATACCCTGCATCACTTCTTTATCAACAGACCAGTTAATAAACTTGTCTTCAAAAGCTTGGATAATGTTGTGGTTTTTTAGAATAATCTTTCTGAAGATGAACTTAATGATCGTTTTGGATTCCTCAAGACTGCAGTCTTCATCTTCAAGGTAAGCCAAATATTCCGGCGTTACCTTAAGTGTATTAAAGATTGTTCTAACAAACTCAGGGTCAGCCATCCAATTCATTCTGTACTTGTGTATTGAAGAGACAAACTCTGGGTTTGCTTTCAATACCAACGCGAATTTGTTGTTTAGTAGTTTTAAATTGGGATGAAGATCCTCCGCAGTAGGGAGATGTTTATTTGCGCGCTCATCGGCATCAATCCCTGTGTATTCTGTAACCTCAACTAAAAGAGAGAGCATCCATATATACATTTCATATACGTTGTCAATACTCACCATCAACGCTTTTTTTGCGGATGGGAGATCTCTTTTGTCTGTCATGTGCCAAGCAAAAATATTTTGCAGAGCTTTAATTCTTAAGTGCCTTCTATTTAACATGAATGTAAGAACGAGTGGTAAATTACCTGTTTATTTAAAATGATGATTTGATTTTTTTTATGTCTATTATTCTTTGTTCTGCAATTCTGTTAGCGGCAAGTACCGTTGGGATATTCTCCTTTTTGGACATCTTGATCACGTCTCTGGTTGCATTATAGATGTTCTCTGTCAACTGGATGGTGCGTTTCTTTCCGTATCCTGTTAACTCAGAGTAACAACTGATTAACCCTCCAGCGTTAATAAGGTAATCAGGCGCAAACAATATTCCTTTATCCAAAAGCAACTGTCCATGAACTTGCTCATCTGCAAGCTGATTATTTGCTGAGCCAGCAATAATTGCAAAGTTCATTTTATTAATAGTCTTATCGTTTAATGTAGCCCCTAAAGCACATGGGGCATAAATATCTGCATTTAAAGCGAAAATTTTATCTGCAGTAATCGGCTTTGCCTTATAAGTGCGGGCCACATGCTGTAAACGTTCTTCGTTGATATCACTGATGTATACTTCAACATTCTCTGCTCTCAATAATTCCACCAAATGCTCGCCAACGTTGCCAATACCCTGAACTACAACAGATCTTCCTGCAAGCATATCCGTACCAAATACTTCTTTAACACAAGCCTTTATCCCTAAAAATACCCCTTTCGCAGTTGTTGGTGCAGGATTACCCGCCCCACCTAAAGATTCAGGGACACCAGTAACATGTGCGGTTTCCATACGGATATATTCCATATCTTTTGTATTTGTGCCCACATCCTCTGCTGTTATAAATTCTCCGTTAAGATTTTTAATGAAGCGGCCATAACTCCTCATCATAGCTTCTGATTTGCCTTTTCTGGAATCTCCGATAATAACAGCGTTTCCTCCACCTAAATTTAAACCAGTGATAGCCGCTTTGTATGTCATTGCCCTAGATAACCTGAGTACATCCTCCAACGCTTCAGCTTCTGTAGCATAGCTCCACATTCGCGTTCCGCCTAAAGCAGGGCCTAATGTAGTATCGTGAATGGCAATGATTGCTCTTAAACCAGTGTCCGGGTCGTTACAGTAAACCACCTTTTTATGCCCTGAGGCACCAATTTGATCTAAAACTGAATTCGAACTGGAACTATTATCAGACATAAGGTTTTTTGTTATCAGATATGGCGCAAAACTAGTTAAAAAAACATTATTTACATTGTAATAACTGAAGTCTTTAAAAAAGACTATTGGATTTGTCTAACTTTGACTACTCATGAAAGACCTGCGCTTTTTAAATAAATACTTCTATAAATATAAGTGGTGGATAATACCAGGTATTTTCTTTGTTATCATCTCCAACATATTTGGTGTAATACCTGCGCAGGTTATTGGACATGCCTTTAACCTTATCACAGAAAACATCCGCATATATGGCTTGTTTAAGGGATTTGAACGTAGAGAGATAATTTATAATATCTTTAGTTACAGCCTTCTTTATTTTGGCGCGATGATACTCGTACTATATCTACTTCGCGGATTGTTTTTATTCTTTATGCGACAAACGATCATTTTGATGTCAAGACATATTGAGTACGACATGAAGAATGAGATCTATGCGCATTATCAGAAATTGAGTTTAGGATTTTATCGGAGGAATAACACCGGTGACCTGATGAACCGGGCTACGGAAGACGTAAACCGTGTAAGGATGTATGTTGGGCCTGCAATAATGTATGCCATTAATACTGGTGTACTTTTCCTACTCGTTATTTATGCGATGTTCTCGGTTAATGTTACGCTGGCCATATTTTGTTTACTCCCATTACCAGTACTCGTGGTGATCATTTATTATGTAAATACGATGATCAACCGTAAGAGTGAGCAGATCCAAGAACAACTTTCCAAATTATCCAGTTTTGTACAGGAACGTTTTTCGGGAATTCGGGTAATCAAATCTTATGTCCGCGAAGAATATACCAAAGCAATCTTTGCAGAGGAAAGCGAAGGGTATAAAAGAAATGCCATGGGCTTGGTTAAAGTACAGGCATTTTTTTACCCTACTATGCTTCTGTTGGTTGGACTAAGCACAATCCTAACTATTTACGTTGGTGGCAATCAGGTAATGAGCGGTTCAATAACACCCGGAAATATTGCAGAATTCATCGTGTATGTTAACCAGCTTACCTTCCCAGTTTCCATGCTTGGCTGGGTGACTACCCTTATCCAAAGGGCATCTGCATCGCAAAAGAGAATCAATGAATTTTTAAGTTTGCCCTCAGACATTATTTCTTTAACGGAAGAGAAAAACATCCTCCAAGGAAATATCAATTTTGAAAATGTAAGTTTTACCTATGTAGATACAGGGATCCAAGCGCTTCAGGATGTTAGCTTTACTATAGAGCAGGGACAGTTTGTGGCCATTATTGGAAGAACTGGCTCTGGGAAGTCTACTTTAGCAAATCTGCTAATGCGGATGTACGATATAGATGCTGGAAAAATTAGCATTGATGGCAAGTCGCTGAAGGACTTAAATCTTCAGGATTACCGAAGTCAGATAGGTTTTGTACCTCAGGAAGTATTTTTATTTTCGGATACGATCAGGAATAATATCGCTTTTGGTTTAGATACAGTCACAGATGAAGCCATAGAAAATGCTGCTAAAAATGCAGCAGTATATTCGAATATCATAGATTTTGACCTCAAATTTGACACCATGCTTGGGGAACGGGGCATCACTTTATCGGGCGGTCAAAAGCAACGGGTGTCCATCGCACGTGCTTTAATTAAATCACCCGGACTGCTAATATTTGACGATTGTTTGTCAGCGGTAGATACACGCACAGAAGAAGAGATTCTTAACAATCTTGGCAAAGTTATGCGGGGTAAAACAAGCATTCTGATTGCACACCGAATCTCCACTATAAAAAATGCAGACAAAATACTGGTATTGAACGAAGGGCGGATCATTGAACAGGGAACCCATGCTGATTTACTCAAGCTTGAGGGCGCTTATGCGGAAATGTACCAGAATCAATTACTGGAAGAAGAAAGCCATTCTGTGTAATTTCTATTTTGAACTTTGACAATTATTGCATTATATTTACCAGAACCAAAAACCAAGAGCTAAAGCAACCATGGGAGAATTTGACAACAAAGAGAGAGAAGAGGTTTTCTCAAAGAAAGTAAGAGCTGGTAAGAGAACTTATTTTTTCGATGTAAAAGCTACAAGATCAGGAGATTATTACTTGACTTTAACTGAAAGCAAGAAAAGACTGGAAGATGGTGTTTTCGTAAAACACAAAATCTTTTTATACAAAGAGGACTTTGAAAAGTTTGCAGAAGGCCTAAATGAAACCGTAGAATACATTAAAAACCACCAGGACGTTGTTGAAAAACGTTACGAATACTCAGAAAACCATGAGGTAGCGTCTGCAAGGGTGCAAAACGACGACTTTTCTTTTTAAATTACTACCACTAACCGCACAGCATAAAAAAAACCCATTTAATGATGGGTTTTTTTAGTTTAAAAGCTTTTTGTTCAATAAACCGCAATTTTATGCGTACGTAGCAGATAAGGATCCAAGCCTTTTTTCCCTGCCAATTTAAAGCTAATTACTTTTGATTTCTGAAATGGCATGTGGCAATCAATGCAATTTGTTTTCACCATTGCATTAGCCAGTGTCTTATCACTATGTTTAGGAACTTGGTGACAGTTCATGCACTTTTTGGAATAAAGGGTCAATCCGGGCACCTTATCGTCGTGAACACTATGGCAAGTAATGCAATTCAGAGTGCTGCTTTTAATATAACACTGGCTAGAAGACAGCATCTGATTCTGTTGACCATGGACATCAGGATCGGCCTCAGCAACTGAATTTTTATCTAAATATTCATCAAGATTATCTCCTAGTTTAAATGTAAACGTAGTCTTAAGTACCGGCCTGTCGCTACCTGAATGGCATACAGAGCACGCATCAACTTTCTGTTTTCTGGATAAGGATTGATACAATGCGATATATTTCGCCACCTTTTCATTAGGATTATTGATGTGGAATTCTACATGCTTACCTGCCGGTCCATGACAGCGTTCACAATTGATCCCATAAACTAGTGAAGATTTAACAAGTTCCTGTGATGTAATCAATATGCCGCTCTTCTCTATTTTTTCATCCGCATAGGATGCGTGACATTGAAGACACCTTGAGCCGATATTTCGTGAGAAATAAATGCGTTGATCTGCATAACCCGGACTATTAGCCCAGCTTTTTATCCTGCTGAAATAAGTTAACTGCATTTGCTGCAAATTGTTCTTTTTCCAGGAACCGTAAGTTATAGCGTCCTTTCCAGAACCAATAGCAACATCAAACTTGCGATCGATTAACTTTTCTCCATCTACATATACCGCCTGGAAAACTCCGTTGCCACGCTTTTCAATCTTCATTTTAAGATGTTCGTTAAAACTATACTCTGTAGATGCGGCACTATCACCCTGAAAAAGAGAGTGACTCGAAATTGGTCTGGAAGTGTTATTGTGAACGTTATTTAGGTAACTATCATAAATACCCTTATGGCATTGCACACAAGTTTTAGTACCGGCAAACGAACTATCGGTCGCTAAAGCGACATCAGCTGTATGCTTACCGGTATCCATACATTGTGAAAATAGCACGATAAGTCCTGCTATCGCAGTAAATATCAGCAAAAGTCGCTTACTTCCTCTCATCTGGCATTTTGATTCCGTTATACGGTACGCCGAATATAGAAAAAATCAGGCTTAGAAGAAACTTCCGTCTCCTCTTCTTCGAACATCTCTGCCGTTACGAGGTTGAGCACCACTCCATTTTTGCAATCTCATGCTAAAACGTAACATAAAATAACGACTCAAGGCATTTGTTTTAGTATCTGTATACCCACCGTCAGTGCTTTGATCACGATTAATAAAGTTATTCTGGTTCAATAAATCGAACACTTGTAAAGTAATTCTACCTCGTCTTTCAAACAATTCCTTTTCTAATGAAACATTTACTACAAAAGGGTTCTGATTAATATTTGCATTGATTCCTCTTACATAGTTTTTACTTGCATTGTAATTCAATAAATAAGAATCAAAAAATATAAAACGCCCATCTACACCTAAAGCAAGTGTATTCGTTGTATTTCCAGTTAGTGCAGTAAGTGAGTTTTCTGACGTAGTGTGGTTGTAAGAGCCAAATGGATTAACTTCTAACCATTCATTGGGATTTATCCTCGGACCAAATCTTTCATAAAAGGTTTTAACAGTATTTACATTTAATTCTCCCCTCAACATAGAAATCCTGTGGTCGTAAAATACATTTCCACGAAACGCTAAGTTGTATTTCCTGTTATTCAGCTGTTTACTGATAAAATACCTGCCGTTTACACCATAAACCCCATTCACGTTAACAAACCGTGTTTCCGTGATCAGTGGCTGATTCTTTCCAGCTACCGGTGCAACAGAATAATCTGGTATTAAAACGTTATTTCTTATTACTGCATTGTCTGTAAAATTAGCATTTAAATTAAGGCCATAGTTCAACTTAGAGTTGGCTATATAGTTATTGTAATCTCCACGTATCGTATGTGTAAAAGCAGCCTGCAAGTCAGGATTACCTGCAATAGGATTATTTGGATTGGAAACATCCCTTACAGGTTGTATTTGGTCGAAGGAGGGCTCATTAGCATTTCCACTGTAATTAAGAGATGCGCGGTGTTGTCTTGACCATAAGTATTCAAGTCTTGCGATTGGTATTAAATTAAAACTTTTACGATCAATGCTGGTTCCTAAGCTAGATTTAGTTCCGGTTAGTAAGGCAGGTATACCCGTTAAACCTGCAGAGAACCTCACTTTTGAAGTATTTGAAAGACCATAACGAAAATTTAGCGCCACCCTGGCCTGCGTAAATGAGTATTTAAAGATATTACTTAATGAATCTATCGTCGATGATAATCCACCGGGTGTAATGTTTCTTGTGGTGGCACTATTATCATAACCATTATAATTCAATTGGGTATTGAATTCCAATTGGGTATTGAGTGATAAAGGCTCAACATAGGTAAAACTACCTCTATAATTATTACGCAAATTTTTTCTTATGATTAGCCTGTTTGTGTATAAATAAGAAATCACATCGCCATTTTGGTCCAAATAATCTGTATTTTGAACTTGGCTTTGCTCGGCACTGTAATCATTTGAATTGATGTCCCCTTGTAAAGAAATATTTCTTCTACGGTTATTTTTAAAGGTATGTTGGAAGAATACTGATCCCCCAAGTTCCGGAGTTTTATTATTGCTGTTGTTATTTGTATTCCTATTTTGATTTAGAGATTCCAGACTACTGCGTTGAACATTTAACGAAGTATTAAAATTATCTGCTGAATTGTATCTGAAAGTTGGAATAACCCTTAGATAGTTTAGCGAATCCAACGGAATCTCCAACTCTAATTTAAGATCATGGCTTCTGGAATCATTCTTACCATTTCTGGAGCTTTGTGAAAATACTTTGTAAGTACTATCTGGCTGTCTTGCAAAGGATAATGATTCTGTTTCAGTAAGCGAATTCACATTGTTTCCGCCAATGCGGTAGTTCAAATTGTATTCAATCTTCTTACCTATCTTATCTCTAACACTTACAGAACTGCTCCCACCTTTTGTGGTACCTCCGCTTGATGCAGATCCTTCGCCACCGGCAACGCCATTAACTGTATTTTTAAAGTCCCCCCTTAAGCCAATGGTTTGATTCTCATTTATTCGTGTACCAAATAAATCACCTTCATAACGATCGTTATTACCCGCCGCAGCGCTAGCATTGAGCATATTTCCGACCGACTTATCAGTACGGGTAGTAATGTTTAAGATCTTAGCAGGGTCACCATCTTTAACGCCGGTCCTTGCCGCCTGATCCCCGTAATCGTCAACTATCTGGATCTTATCTACAATTTCTGCCGGAAGATTCTTAATTGCATTTGCAATATCACCTCCAATAAAATCTTTACCGTTTACTTTAGCCTTGGTAACTGTTTGTCCCTGGTGTACAAGGGAACCATCTGTACCAACTTCCATACCCTCCATCTTTTTGAGGAGTTCATCAACGGTCGCATTCTTCCTAACCACGTAATCGCTGGCCTTATATTCTACAGTATCTGTTTTATAGGTAATGGAAGGGGTTCCATTGATTACTACTGTATTTAAGGTGTTGCTTTCATCTTTAAGCACAATTGGGTCCATTACAATTCTAGGTGCCGTATCATTTTGCTTAAATCGCATAGGCGGAGTAGCCCTATAACCAATACTTTGCACTATAATAGTATAGACTGCAGATTTAACATTTTTAAAAATAAATATGCCATCATTATTAGTACTGGTTTTAAGGGTATCCTTTGCAGACGTGAGGGTTACGGTAGCGCCTATAACGCCGAGATCTGTACTGTCTTTAACAATACCACTGATCTCGCGTGTAGGCAATGGTGGGGGGGGATTTTGTTTATTTGCTGGATTTTGGGCAAAGAGACCAGAAGAACAGCCTACTAATAATAATATAAGAATAGCAACTGATCTCAATGTCAGGTATGAATTATTCATTTGTGGATTTTGTCGTGTATATGTGAGAATGCGTAAATTATTTTTTTGTAAGTGTGTATTTACCCCAGAAGTCAGTCGGACTAATTAGCGCCTGGAAATCCAAGCCGCCTCTAGGTCCACCACCACCACCGCCGAAGTTACCTCCACCGCCACCACCTCTATTCCCACCGCCGCCACCATCACCACCACGATTAAAATCCATTCCAGGAATTTGTAGTCCATTTAGCTTAACGTTGTACGCAAATTCTTTGGCGTTGTCTACAGTAAGCCCCAATTGATCCAATGGAATAGCAGCCTCGTAAAAGAATACATTCTCTTTATCAATACTTGCCGCAGCCTTTACACCTTGATCGTTATAGATAGATAATAACGTGTCTGTTGTTTTCTTGAAACCCTTAATCTTAATCTCTTTAACCAGTGCTAACTGCGTTTTTTGCATTACAGCCATTGAAGAATCTCTTTGTTTTTGCGTAAGCTGTGATCCATTTCCGCCAAAGCCACCCATCATAAATCTTCGCGGACCGCCTTGTCCTCCTGCGCCACCTCTGAATTGTGCACGATTAATTAAAGGATAGGTTAACGAAATGCTTTCTTTCTCTTTCTTCTTACCATCTGGATTGATAGAAAATGTAATACCACCAGCCATAATTTTAGTATTGGTAGCCACATCGGCACATTTTACCGCCAAATAAAGATTTTTCTCGTCGTTACTAATTAAGTAGGAGATGCCTGTGCGTTTGTTTACGGAAAACGTTACACCTCCCCATTCATTGTTCTTACCGTCAGCTTTGGTAAGCTGGGGAGCATAGATACTTACTTCCTGTAATTCTGTAGCTTTTTGCGCCTGAGCTTTAAAAGTCAGACCTGACAATATGATCAGTCCTAAGATGTTGTTAAAAAGTCTAGTTTTCATAATATGAATAATCGGAGTTTCGTACCGTTGTTTGTGTATGACTATATACCCCGCATGAGGTTTAATTTGTTACAGTCAAATTTAACGGCAAATCATCTTTTATGGGCTTTTTTTAAGTTTGACGCGAAAATGTTACAATGATCAACAACTAATTTTAGATCATTAACTATCCACAATAACCTAATTGATAATTATTTTGTAAAAGCAGGAAATCGGTACTGTTTAGTAAAAGTGAATATTAATCCGGATTGTTTTTAAAATTCGGCTTTTGCTGAAATATGTAAATCAAATAGAACAATGCTGGTAGTATGAAAATACTGCCGATCAGCAATGCGTAAGCCAATGAAGAGATCGTCCTAGCCTGTCCCTGGTGGGTAAGGAGGGATAAATTCTCACCATTGCTCAGCAATACGATAGCCGGAAAATGGATATAGGTGGCGGCAAAAAGGATCATCGTTACCTGAAAACCAGCTAGCAATCGCAGTAAAATAGGTTTATCTTTATTCAGCATGTAGAACATAATTACCAAGGAAATAATTGCCGAAAATATGGCTATGATTCCTGGTAGACCACCAAATATCCAGTATAATAATGGAACATGATCAACGTAAGCTGCCCAGAAAACCAGGGCGCCGCTAAACATTACCACAAAGATAGTTCGCTTTGCTTTGCGGATGAAATGCTGACGATCTCCACCCGGCTCAGTCTGTCCGATAATAAAAATAGTAGCAAGGAAGCCGCAAATACTAACCGTAAAAACACCCACAGAAATAGAGAACCAGTTAAACCAACTATAGACATAAGCAGAAAGAAAATCGGCCGATTGCAAATCGATCCTCCCAGAAACTGAGCTCGCAGCAATAATCCCAAGGAAAAATGGCGTTATCAGGCTGGAATAAATAAATATAGGTGTGTAAACCTTTTGCATATCATCTTTAACGGCATCATAATTTCTAAATACAAATGCTGTTCCCCTCGCAATAATTCCAAGCAACATGCATACTAGAGGAATATGCAAGTAAATAGAAATAGTGGTATAGATTTTAGGAAACCCTACAAATAGGATTACAATAGCAATAATTAGCCACATATGGTTGGCCTCCCAAATGGGGCCAATCGCATTATACATCGTTTTCCTGGTTTTAGGTCGGTTAACTTTTGAGGTAAAAAGCTCTATGATACCCGCACCAAAATCTGCACCTCCTAATAAAATGTACAATAGTATAGAGGTCCACAAAAACACAATTACAACATAGATCATGAACGCAGATATTTAATTTGACGGTACAACAATATGCTTACTATTACAGCAAGAGAAAGGTAAACCACAGTAAACAAGTAAAAAGAATAGGCAATTCCAGGCATTGGCGTAACGGCATCAGCAGTTCGCAATACACCATGGATTATCCACGGTTGCCTACCTACTTCGGTTACCGTCCAACCGGCTTCAAGCGCAATAAAACCAAGTGGTGTAGCTGCTACAAAAAGCTTTAGCAGCCATCTGGTTTCCAGCCAGCTTTTTTTCTTAAACAATACCAGAAAATAAAGTATAGCAATTGCCACCATAGCCATGCCCATTCCTACCATAATTTGAAAAGCATAATGCGTTACGGCAATCGGCGGCTGATTTTCTTTAGGGATCCGGTCCAAACCCGTAACTTCCTTATTAAAATCTCCGGTTGCCATAAAACTTAATAGTCCGGGTAACTTGATCGCAAAATCGACCTTTTTATTTAATGTATCCGGTATTCCGCCAATAACCAGTGGCGCATTTCTTTCCGTATGGAAGTGCGCTTCCATAGCAGCCAGTTTAGCCGGTTGCCTGACTGCTACGTCCTTTGCCGATATATCGCCGCTCAAGGGCTGCAAACAAGCGGCAACGGCAGCAAAAACAGCAGCAATCTTAAAAGCCTTACGGTGGAAAGCGATGTTACTCCCCCTCAAAATCATTAAAGCATGAATACCCGCCACGGCAAAACCTGTGGAAACGAAAGCCGCAATAGACATATGCAAAGCCTGTGAAAACCAGGCATCGTTAAACATCGCCTTTATAGGATCAATGTTGATGTAATTACCGTCTAGAAAATCGAAGCCAGATGGACTATTCATCCAGGAATTTGCGGCAACTACCAATATACCGGATAATAAACCACTTATACCCACAATAACTCCAGTTACCCAATGGAACCATTTGTTAAGTTTATCCCATCCGTAAAGGTAAAAGCCCAATGCAATGGCCTCAATGAAAAATGCTGTGCCTTCTAAAGAAAATGGCATTCCAAATATTGGGCCTGCATGCTCCATAAACTTGGGCCATAATAATCCAAGTTCAAAAGAAAGCACCGTTCCTGAAACTGCTCCTGTGGCGAAGAAAATCGCCACCCCCCTGCTCCATGCTTTAGTAACATCCTTATAAACTGCTTCTTTGGTCCGGAGCCAATAAAAATGCGCAACAGACATAAAAAAAGGCATCACCATTCCAATACAGGCAAATACAATGTGAAAGCCCAGAGAGAAGGCCATTTGAAGGCGGGCGGCTAGGAAATCGTCCATGATGTCACTTTAAAATAATAGTTGTTAAAAGACTTTTCAAAAATACGCCATATCAACTATAAAAAGGGCAATAAGGTGTATAATATTATCGTAAATTTAGGTAGGCTAGAGCCCATCACCATCTTGCGTTGGTATCATAAATAATATTCCAATAAAAAATACTCAGATAGTTGGCTTTTTATTTTTAAGCAACAGAGTATTGCACCAAACAAATATTACAATTATGAAATTAATAAAACGCTTGTCTTTCCTAACCGCTATTCTAATTGCCCTAATTAGTACCTCCTGTAAAAAAATTAAAATTCCGGTAATTGAGCCTAAACCCTCGGTAATTGAAGAACCTGACAATAAACCGAATAAACCAACACAGAAAATCTTAGTACCCGTTAAATTTGAGTCAACCGCACTCACCTTGGATATTAAGTATATGGAAAATATCCCGCTCATCAGCGAGCTGATATTCTCTACAGGTGTTAAATATGTCTTTACTTACAGTAACCAAATACCGTTAAGACTTGAACGCTATTTAAATGGAACCAAAAATTACTCAGTTGATTACTTAGTCTCCAATGGCATAATCACCAGAGTTTCGCAATTTGAAATCTTTCCTTCCCGTAGCAACCCGCTAGAGAAATACTACTTAGAATATAATAGTAATAGCCAAATTAGTGTGATCAAAAACCACGCAGTTAGTAATTTGCTTATTCAAACCAGAACGTTGAATTACGGAAGTGATGGCAATCTAACTAACCTTTTGGTAGAAAAAACCGATAAAAATAATTTTATCCATACTTACGATACCAAACCAGGAGTCTTTAGTGCGGTAAAGTTTGCTCAGTTGTTGCAACTGGAGCTGCCGTATCAATTCCTTACTTCCGGTCCAAATAACCTAGTCCGGTTTAGCAGTGGAAACAAAGCTGTTGAACGCAACTACACATATACCTACAATACCGATAACTATCCGGCAGATTTGACTATGAAAACTGAAAATGGCACTCAGACTTTTAAGATTAGCTACACATCGCTTAAATAAGCTATTGATCTAACAAAACCGTAATACCCTGACTATCTTTTCTTTTCAGAAAACTTTGTAATAAAACTGCAAATAAGACCACCAATAAGCAACCAATCAGGTTTAGCCATAAGTAGGCTATCTTGTCCGACTGTCCGATTATAATAACGGCCGTTTCTGCAAGCAATGCGGCTATAAATACGGCTCTTCCATTTACATGTTTTACATAGAATGCCACTAGAAATACCCCTAAAATAGTTCCATAAATATAGGATCCTAGGATATTAACAGCCTCTAGCAAATTTCCAATCTTACTGGCATAAAGTGCCATCACTATGCAGATCACCCCCCAAAATACTGTAGCTAGTCTTGATGCCTGCAAATATTGCCCATCGCTTCCATCTTTTTTTATTAATCGCTTATAAATATCTATAACCGTAGTTGATGCAAGGGAATTCAGCGCGCTTGCCGTTGAGCCCATAGAGGCAAGGAATATGATGGCAATCAGCAACCCTATTAGTCCACGGGGGAGATATTTGGTTACGAAACTCAAAAATATATAGTTGTTGTCCTTGGTATTTGCCTGAGCATCATTCTTTACCATTAGTTTAACTACCTTTTCTCTAATGGACTTATCAATTGTATCGGCTACCTGTAAAACCTTTCGCTGCTCATCTATCTGTGCTTTATCTCCCGCTTCCAGCGCTTTATTCATTACCTCAATTTGTGCCTGTTTGGCTACAAATGCTTTATCATAATCTCCCTTAATTGTGTTAAGCTCCCCGGCGTAAGGGCTTTTCTCCAGTTTATTCAATTCAAAACTGTTAAAAAATATAGGCGGCTTATTATACTGATAAAAGGTAAACACCAATACGCCAATCAGCAGGATCAAAAACTGCATCGGGATCTTTACCAGTCCATTCATCAACAAGCCCATCCTGCTTTCGCTAACGGAAGCACCTGATAAATATCTGCCAACCTGACTCTGATCAGTACCAAAGTAAGACAATTGCAAAAAGAATCCCCCAAGTAGACCACTCCATACAGAATATTGATTATTCAAATCGAATTTAAAGTCTATGGCATTGGTCCTGCCCATTTTACCTGCAATACTTATTGCTTTTACAAAACCAATATCCTCTGGTAAAAGGTGCACAACCATTATTCCGGCCGCAAACAATCCACAAAATATAATACTCATCTGCAGCATCTGTGTGTAAGAAACGGCTTTTGTACCCCCATAAACCGTATAGAACACTACCAGACTACCAATAAAAAGCGTGGTATAGGTAGTATTAATGTTTAAAATAGTTGATAAAATGATAGAGGGTGCATAAATGGTAATCCCAGTTGATAATCCCCTTTGTATCAAAAATAAAAAAGCTGTTAACGCCCTGGTTTTAAGATCAAAACGCTGCTCCAAATACTCATAAGCAGTATATACCTTTAAGCGATGAAATATTGGCACAAAAGTGATGGACAGGACGATCATAGCTAAGGGCAACCCAAAGTAAAATTGCACAAAGCTCATTCCTGAAGAATAAGCGAGACCAGGTGCCGATAGAAATGTAATTGCGCTTGCCTGGGTAGCCATTACCGAAAGGCAAACGTGATACCAGGGTAGAGATTGATTACCAAGCAGATAACCTTGTATGTTATCCGTACCCCTGCTTTTGTAAATGCCATAAACCACAATTACAACTAAGGTTAAGATCAGTACCGCCCAGTCTAAATTACTCATCCAAAATATCTGGTAAATGCGTAAAAAATCACAATGAGGAATACTAGCCATGCTATTAGCCAGCGGTAAAACCTTTTATAATTTGGCTCCTCCATTGAAACTATTTCTTGATAGAAAGGAGGTTAACAAATAATCGGTAAGCTCCAGGTACACCGGCCGGCAACTGCCTAAAGAAAGATAGTCCTGTATACACATACCTTCCTTTTCCATAATTTGCAACCAGCAATGAGCCGCTATTGGCCGCCTCACCATTATCGTTCATACTTATTATTGGCGTATAGTGTTGATCAACATCTGATACAAAATACAACCCGCGTTCCTGTATCCAGCCATCAAAGTCCTTTGCCGTAATTTTATTCGGATAGTTTAATACAGAATTTTCTAGTGCAAGTAAGGTCACTTTAGCATCTTCTTCGGTTACACGATCACGACCAACTTTAAATGGATATGGGCCAAGATTATCAATGCGCAATGGCGAATTTACATTGTATTGCACCAGCAAAACACCTCCGTTCTCTACATATTTCATCAGTTTTGGTTGCATACTTTTTACCTGGTCGTTCACATTATACAAACGTACACCGGTAATAATGGCATCATAAGCAGACAGATCTGAATTGATAACCTGATTCTCGGTCAAATTGATTACCTCATAGCCAATTTGTTTAAGTGATTCAGGGATTAAATCACCTGCCCCAGCAATGTATCCTATTTTACGTCCGGCAATTTTTAAGTCTATCTTATCCAGTCTCGCCTCGGCCGCTGGAAATAATGTCTGAACTGGGATGTGTTCATAATTTATAACCCTTAAACCATAACTGTAAGATTTACCATCAATGTTTACATTTACAACCATTTTTCCACCAGCAGTATTGCCCATAGGGCTAACCGTAAAAGTAAACAACTGCTCATCTCCTTTTTTTGCAAGGTTAAATTCTTCACTTGCAGGCGATAACTTCCAGCCCGATGGCAATGTTGCAGAGAGACTTCCCTTTGCGTTATCTTTAAAACTTTTGAGCTGAATACTTATCTTTTTTGATTCATTGCCATTAAAAATAAATGCCTTTTCAGTTAGCGTTGCAGTTACAGGAGGCGCAATTACAAGTGGCTGGTAAAGCTCACCCTTCACCTGATCTGTAAACTTATATACTACAGGCATTCTTTTTTCTATCAACTGATCGCCAATCTTAATTTTAAAAAGTACCGACAGTCCGATTGGATTCTCTGCAAGACCAACTTTACTCAACGAATCAACTACGTACCGTCCAATTGGATGTGCTTTCTCCAACCAGTAAGGCTGCGTAAGCACAGTACTTCCGTTTAGCAGTATTTCCTTTGATAAAAACTGATTTGAAATCAAAGGAACGGATGTTCCGGATGTCTGCTCTTCAAAGGAAATTGGTAATGGAAAATCAGCTTTTACCCTTGATATTGCCTGTAGCCTTACGTTAACAGGTTCATTTAAAGCATACGTAGGATTTACCGCAGCAGCCTCCAGCCAAATACCGGCGCATGCAAGGATCAGGTTATCTAGCAAATCCTGTTTAAAGGCCTTCCCGGCAACCATTTGTTTTAATTTCAGTAGTTTGCCGATCGACTTTGAAGGATCTGAAGATTGGTATTCGGTATTTATTTCGTTAAGGAGTTGTTGAGCTGCAGCACTGTTCGGATTTCTAGCGAGTGTAAAATCAACGCCTTCAAACAAATCTTTACTGGCCTTTTCTCCGGCAACAGGGGTAAAAAACTCTATACCGGAGCCACGCTGCCTGGCAGAGCCAAAGCCCTGACTCCTGTGGTTGCTCCTGCTTTCAGCGGCAATTTCACCATAGCTTTTCCCTAAAAGGGGATTGAATAGACCTACATCAATCTTTAGCTGATCATCTGCCGTGGTATTATTACCACCAAAATTAAAGGTGTTCCAAACAATTCTTTTGGCCTGCCATGGTTTTACAAAAGCAAGCTGCTCAGGAAATTGCTTTGGGTCGGCAGCCGCAGTAAACGCCTCTCTAGCTAATATAGCAGAACCTGAATGGTGCCCATGCCCGGCTCTTGAATCTTCAGGGAAGCGGGTAATGATCACATCAGGGCGAAACTTACGGATTACCCAAACTACGTCTGATAATATCTTTTCCTTATCCCAAATTTTAAAAGCCTCTTCTGGGTTTTTTGAAAAACCAAAGTCATTTGCCCTGGTAAAGAATTGCTCTGCACCGTCAGTCCTTCTGGCTGCTAAAAGTTCCTGTGTCCTGATTAGTCCGAGCAACTCAGCTTGTTCGTTACCTATCAGGTTTTGTCCCCCATCGCCCCTGGTGATAGACAAATAACCGGTTCGTACTTTCTTTTCCTTCGCCAGGTAGGCCAGCAAACGGGTGTTCTCATCATCGGGATGGGCGGCCACAAAAAGTACGCTTCCCGTTATGTTTAGGGCTTCCAATCCCTGTTTAATTTCTGCAGCATTCAATTGCTGCATATTTTGCGCCTTCAGTATTGGAGCAACAAAAAGCAGAAGAATAGGAAGGTATAATTTGATAGTCATAAACAGATCTTAGTTTTCGAAATTAACTAAAAATCAGCAATCTGTTATTTATTTAAAAAGCAATTTCAGTAACAATCATACAAAAGTACTACCCTTTTTATAGGAGAATCTTGCTGCTTACCTCTTTGTCTATGGTAATAAAACCAGGATATTTTATAAGTGACCCGCCTACTTTAATGCTTGGCCTTATCTTTAGTGTTAATATCCCCTTCTTTTCTGCACCACCCTTTTTACCACCTTTAATAAATTCACTAATCTCTCCCATTACCTTACTGTTGGATACGAAGGGGTAAAGATTTACGTCCATATTAATAGGAACTACTACAGATTTTCCAGCCAAAACGTTTACTGCCTGGCTCACTACACCTTCGGCAAGCTGGGCATTATTGATCAGTATTTTGTATTCGAACTCATTGATAGATGCATCATCACCAGTAGGATTCTTGATTTCTAAGTTCAACTTAGTTTTAAGTGGCACATCCTTCCTCAGCAAACCAAATGCAAGTCCTGGCAAAGTGGCTAGATTTATCTCCTGGTTTTCAAATAATTTTTTAACGTTTGTTCCACCAACAAAAATCTCCTCGGCAGAAGTAATTCGGTAAGTGCATTTTTCCAGCGCTTTAATCTGTTGCGCTTGTCTATTTATACCGCAGCCGGAAATCGCTACCACTACAAGGGAAAACAAAAGGAATCTTTTCATAACCACTATAACGCAATAAGTGTGCTAAAGATTATCTTCTGCGTTTGTTGTTGTTCCGACTGATGAAAAAATCAAGACTGTATTTTCCTCCTCCAATCAAGAAAATCAACATATAACCCAACAGGTAATGCAAGGCAAGTTCCTTCTTTTCAAAAGGATCACTCCGAAGAGCAATTAAAACTACCACAAGCATGGTTATAATAAGCGGAATTACTGCCAGCCTTGTTGCCAACCCCAATATCAAAAAGATAGAACAGAAAAATTCTGCGAATATGGCAAGGTATAATGAAGCCTCCTGTCCTATACCAATTGGATCCATAAACTGGATTTCTCCACCAGCCAATACGCCTTGTAACTTACCATATCCGTGTACCATCATGAAAGCACCTATAGCTACACGGAATATTAGTAATCCAAAATTCAAACTTAAATGATTAAAGTTGGTGTTAAAAACTTGTTTCATAGATGGAATCCTTATTTAAAATTCTAAGTTGTTTTTAGTAAAAATAACCAATTATTAATTTACTTTAAAATAAGCGACTGTATAAAGCCCGAAATCGCATCCTGCAAGATCATCTTTTTGTGTTCTGCAGGCTTTCCTTCTTTTTGAATCATCTCAATTGAAACAAGACCATGCAGAATAGAAAGATAGGTGTGATACTTTAGAAAAAAATCAACATCCTTGTTTTTGCTTACAGAAATCGCATTTTTTATAGCAGACATCATTACCATAGTCATGTTTTTCATTTCTGAAATTGAATTCACTTGCTCGCATGCTGGAATTCCCAAGCCGAACATCAGCTGATAATATTCCTTATGTTCAAAAGCAAAATCCCAGTAAGCATTTGCAATGGCCTCTAATTGTGCAGCTGGCTCAATGTGCTTATCCTTCACTAGCTGAAGATGATCTGCCAATTTTTGACAACCCTCTTTCGTAAACTCAAGCAAAATGGCTTCCTTGTTTTCAAAATGGCTATAAATTACCGGAACACTATATTCAATTGCATCAGCAATTTTTCTAATAGATAATGATTGCCAGCCATCTGTTAGCACCTGTAGCCAGGCCGCTTCTAAAATGCTCGCTCTGAATTCTTCCTTTTGCCTAATCTTTCTTTCTGCTATACCCATATCAGTCTGGTTAAGTTAACACTGTTAGCAAATATAACTGATTAAGAATTAATATCATTCCGAATGGAAATTTCTGACGAAAATTCCACAATGCTTTAACTTACTCTTTTACCATGTATTAGCTTCTGCATGGCATCATCAAATGAACCCGCCCTGGTTACTTCGCCAGAGTTCACAAAAAAGATCTCATCTGCATTTTGGATGGTATTTAACCGGTGAGCAATCACGACCAGGGTGGTACTTTCTCCTAACTTTTGCAATATACGGCCAAGTAACTGCTCGGTAATTGTGTCAATATTTGCTGTGGCCTCATCCAGGATCAACAGCTCTGGCTTCCTTAAAAACGCACGCATAAAAGCAATTAGCTGTTTTTGTCCCAAGCTCATGCTACTTCCGCCACTTAAAACTTCTGTCTCCAATCCTTTATCAAAAACAGCAAGTAGCTCTGTAAGTCCGGCGTCTAAAAACACTTTCAATAAGCCTGCTATATCCAGCTGTTGATACGCTATATTTCCATAAAGTATATTATCCTTAACCGTACCCGTAAACAACAAAGGCTCTTGTAAAATAAACCCAATTTTACCAGCACGCTCGGCGGCATCATAAGACCGGATATCCCTTCCATTCAACAGAACACTACCTTTTAAAGGATCATACAACCTAGCCATTAGCGATGCAGTAGTGGTTTTACCCCCACCGGTAGGCCCCACAAAAGCATACATCTTTCCAACTTCCAGCTTAAAATTAATGTTAGATAATATTTCTTTACCACCAGAATAACCAAAATTTACACCTTTAAATTCCATTACAGGAGCCGTTTTAACTGTATCAACAGAATCCACCGCTACCACTTCAAGATCATTATCCAATCCTAACAAATGAGAAATTCTATCCCAAGAAGCAAGCGCGGTCTGAAAACTGGTCCACAAAGTAGCAAGCTGCCGTATGGGATTGTAAAAATTATTCGCATAGGCGATATAACTGATCAACAGACCTATAGTTAGGCCGCCATTCCTGATCAGATAAACCCCATAAATCAGCACCAATAATTGAGCGATGTTGGAGAAAAGACTAAAGACCGGCATAAACACCGTGTTGGCAATGCCGGCGCCAGTAGCGGTCTTATAGTTTTGTTGATTTGCATCATCAAAACGCTTTCTAAAATAATCCCTTCGGTTAAAGGCTACCACCACTTTAAAATTATTTAAACTCTCTTGTATCTCGCCACTCAACAAACCTACACTTTTCAAGTTTGCTGCATTTTTTCTTTTAACCCATGGCGAGAGCCTGTTTACAATCAGCCAGATACACACCGCAGGCAAAATAGTAACCAACCCCAGCTTAAAATTGATGATCAGCATGAAAGTCCCGGCTGCAACCAGCATAAAAAAACTGCTTAGAAACTGAAGTAGTGCCTGAGAGAAAAACTGATTTAGCCGGTCTGTATCTGTATTTACCCTGGAGATTAAATCGCCAGCCTTATTCTGATTAAAAAATGCGACTGGCAGCTGCTGTATTTTTTGAAATACTGCATTCCTAAGCCCAAAAACAATGCGCTGTGCAGAGCCTCCAACAAGACTGGTCTGCAAATAACTCCCCCAAAAAACTACTGCGTACATGCAAAGTAATATCGCTGAAAACAGCAATACGCCATCAAATTGCTTCGTTTGAATATAATGATCTATGGTATAGCCAATAAGCAGGGGCCCAGATAAGTTAAGTGCCGTGTTGCATAGCATGATTCCAAGCGCAATCACCAGATTCCGTTTTTCCGCAGCAGCCACATTCAACATATTACGAATTTCCCCTAGAACCGGCTTTTTAACCAGCTGCTCTTTTTCAATGTTCAGGTTATAGTTCATAATTACTGGTACTTTGTTGAGAATCATAAATCTGTACGTATTCCGGGCTGCGCTGCATTAACTGCTTATGGGTGCCTTTATCCAGCACTTCACCTTCCATCATCAATATAATCTGATCATAATCTTCTACTGCAGCAATTTTTTGCGTAACAGATATTAATGTAATCAATGGATAATTACGGGCAATGTTTGCCAGTATCTTGCTTTCAGTTTGCTGGTCTACCCTTGCAGTAAAATCATCCAGCAACAAAACCTTTGGATTTATCGCTAACGCACGAGCTAGCATGATGCGCTGTTTTTGTCCGCCCGAAAGACTAAGTCCCCGTTCAGAAACAATAGTTTCTAAACCGTCTGGAAAAGAGGCAATCAGCTCCTTTAGTTCCGCAGTTTCAATAGCCTTATCCAAATATTCGGGTGTTACCTGCTCGCTAAAAGCAATGTTTTCCCTTACGGTCATATTAAATAGCACACTATCCTGAAAAACAAAGGCCAGCTGGCGGTAAAAAGCCCCACTTTTAAAATCAGTAATTAGGTTACCATCATATCTGATCTCGCCATTATCAGCACGTGTCATTCCTGCCAGTAGCTGCAAGAGCTGGGTCTTCCCGGCAACCGTAGGTCCTACAACGGCTATTTTTGCGCCAGGAGAAACCGAAAAATTGATATCCTTTAATACCTGCCTACCAGAATAACTTAGGTTAATCTGTGCAACTTCTATTTCTCCTGTTAACTCCTGCTCGCCGGTTCCCAAATCCAAAATATCTTGTGCCTCAAGCACTTTACTAACCCTGGCGAAAGAGACATTAGCCTGTACAATAACATTACTCATAAACCCAATAATGATAATTGGGAAGATCAACATCGCCAAATAACTGTTAAATGCCGCCAGATCGCCAATACTCATCCTATCCGTAATTACCATGTGCCCCCCATAAGCCAGGATTACTAATGCGGCAATATTAGCGGTAAAAGTAATGATGGGGATCAGCCATGCAAATAACTGTAAAATAGACAGGCCAAGGTTTTTACCCTTAATGCTTGCCTCCATAAATTTATTATATTCCAGGGTCTGAGAATTTACTACCCGCACCAGGAAAGCGCCGATAATATTTTCGTTGATTACCTTATTGAGTGTATCAATGACCTCCCTGCTCTTTTTATAATGGATTCTTACTTTTCTAATCACCAAATAAAAACTAATGCCAATAGTAGAGGTGATGCAGATTACAATTAATCCAAGTTCCCAATCGATACTAAATAACAAAATGGCGGCTCCAATAATAATTACCAAGGATGAAATCATAGAGACTATAGCCTGAGAAATAAAGGCCTTTATCGCATCAATATCAGAGGTAAGGTTGGTTAACAACTTTGCCGGACTCTCCTGCTCAATAAAGGCAGTATTTTGTCTGGATATTTTTGCAATAAGCTCAGTTCTCAGGTTTAAGGCTACTTTTTCCGAAGCATAAATCTGTATTACGCTTTGAAAATATCCCAATATAAATACAGAAACAGTAATGACTGAAAATTTGATCATCGCCTGGTCAATTGAAAAATGTTGATGTGCAACCCCGTCTATTACCCCTCCAATGATCTTTGGCAGCAGTAAACTGAGCGCATTACCACCTAACGCCAGCAATAACAACAAAGTAATAATACCCCGATAAGGCTTTAGCAATTTTAGCATACGGCGAAGGTACGTGCAAAATCTAGAAATATTTACGCTATCATTTAAAGAAACAATTATATTAATCTTGGAAGCATTGGAGAACAGCTTTGGTAATGTTCATAATAAGTTGCTATAAAATTCAGAAAAAATAAAGAGAAAATATTGGTTTTGTTCGGGTTTTATTCGGGTTTCCTTCGGGTTTTGTTCAGGTTATAATCGATTCCAATCGACTGAAACCTGTTTCATACCTGTACAAAACAAGTAGAAAAGCTGTATGAAATCTATACTTTTATAGGACTTTATATTAATTTTCTCTAAAATTACCTAGAACCTGTTCCAATTGATGCCTTAACTGTTGTGCTTGGCGTGCTGAAATACTTTATTTCACAAGCTCATGAGGGAAATAAAAGCGAGTGAAGGTGGCGGCACCAAATTTACCGGAATAGGGAAACAAAAAAAAGATCCTGAGTACTACTTGGAAAAAGTATACTCAAGATCTAAAGCTTTTTAAAAGTGAGGGTGCTGCTGTATAATATATATAACAGGTTAAGCTAACTTAACTTTTACTGCATTCAATCCTTTTTTGCCTTCTTGAACTTCGTAGACTACTTGATCGTTTTCACGAATTTCATCGATAAGACCTGACACGTGAACAAAAATCTCGCTGCCATTGTCTTCTTTAATAAACCCAAATCCTTTTTCAGAGTTAAAAAATTTTACTGTACCGTTTTTCATAATAATTTTTAATGTTTCCTATTAATTTATAAAAATATCAAAAATAACCAAATTACCAAATACCATAGATGATTCTTTGGATTCTGACACCCTTTTCTGTAGAAACAAAATTAAAGCCATATTGTTGAGATTATTTCAGATGCGGAAACCCTCCAACTTGTTGGTCGTGAAGTAATGACGTTAAAAAAATAAGTTAAAATTATCTTCAGCTCGTCTGGCTTAACGCTATTACAGAGATGTTTTTGAATAAAGTTTAAAACATTAAGTTTCAGGTATTGTTCCTTAAATACATACCCCAGAAAGACATGAGCAACTTATTAAAAACAAAAATTGTAGACGAACTAAAGGAGTTAAGCTTTAGTGCTACAGGAAAAGAAAACATAGACCAGGGCGAGCGAGCACTTTCACTAGTAGCTGGGTCTTACTTATTGTATAAAGGATTGAAAAATATTATCGATCATCCACTTCTTGCACTACAAGGTGCAGCAGCGGGTGGGTATCTTATTTACCGTGGTGCTACCGGAGTTTGCCCAATTTATAAGAAGTTAGGCAAAGACACTACAGATCCTCAAGCAATTAATATTACAGAGAATATTGTGGTGGCTGCACCTAGAGCCAAAGTATATGAATTTTGGAGGGAACTTTCAAATCTGCCTAAGTTTATGAAGCACTTAAAAAGTGTTTACGAGATTAGCGGTACAGAATCCCATTGGGTAGCTAATATACCTGGTAATTTAATTGAGCTAGATTGGAATGCAGAGATTACAAGGGAAGGTGAAGGCAGCTATCTTGGATGGCAATCTATTGAAGATTCAATGATCGAAAATGCGGGTAAGGTTGAATTTAGGGATACCTTAAATGGAACCGGGACTGAGATACACATTGAGATCGACTATTTTCCGCCCGCTGGAAGTGTAGGAAGAGGAATCGTTTCTCTTTTTAACGGAGTATTTGAAAAGATGATCCGCGAAGACATTAAGGGCTTTAAGGCTTATGCAGAGGCCGCCGATTTTATGGCGTATGCCGGATTAACAGATTACAGAGATTAATTAACACATTGTGTTCTGGATTATTAATTATACAAATAATCCAGAACACAATGAAAATATATAAGTATTGGCTTAAATTTTTAAACCTATGCCGTAGCTAATTTGGCGATGTTCCTGTAAGGAAAAGAAGTAAAAATATGCCTGCGAGCAAATCTACCTGGCGAATCTGCGTTTACTAATTTAACATAGATCTGCTTTGGAACACCAAAGTATTCATAAGCACTTCCGTCAAGAAAATGCACGGTAAGAACTAACCCTGCCCAGTTATAATCTGCAATACCACAGGCGCCAGTAGTTTGATCATATTCCTCTTTAGACAAAGCCAGTGTTTCTGGTGCTATGCTAACCAAAAAGTGATAAGCTTCTATAATCTCTTTGCTCTTAGTTTCTGCCTCAACCTTTGCATCTTCACTATCTTGAAACTTGTCTGGATGCCAATCTTTCATTAAGTTCCTGTAAATGGTCTTCAATTCCTTTAATTCGGTATCTTTTTGTACACCCAGTAGCTTTCTGTAATCTATTATCTTCTTCATAAAATTTGCGCAAAGATACTGCAAATTTTAATTGGATCACATTAATTTTCAATTAATTACGAGAATTAGCTGGAAACTAGGTAGCTGGCACATGGAACACTTGCACCGATACATCCCCTTTTCCGTTTTTCCATGCACTTTCACGAACAGTGTGGCTACTGTATTTGCTTGGATATAAGCAAAATCCATCATGGTGCTTTGCGGTAATAATGATGCCTTTCATTCCTGCGGCCTTTGCTATCCGCACCCATTGCCGGGCATCCAATTTGGTTGGGTTAAAAACTTTAGGATCTTCATCGCCATGGCCCCATTCTTTATCTGTAAAAGTATTGGGGCCGAAGTGGATAAACATATATGTTTCCAAATTTTGCCAATCAAGCTGGTATTTGGTAGGGAGCACACCGTAAGGCACAGGCGCTTTTTGCGCAAAACTTATGCTACAAAGCATGATGAACAGGGTAATTAAGCAAAGTCTGTTATTCATTCTATTTATTTTGGTTCTCCAATTTACTTAATTGCTACAAATAAATAGAATGATAAAACTAATGGGCAGCAAAACTGTTAAAAATACAATTGTAATTATCAAAATAAGCTACAACTATGAAACTACAGCATCTAAATTTTCACACCAGGGCAGGCGAATCTACCATCGATAAGCATTCTTATCAAAACGTAGGGCGTTCTGAGCGACTAATATCCGTTTTTTTAGGGGGCTTGCTGCTCGGCAGGTATATTACACGACCTTTTAAAACACCTTTTCTATATGGTGCTTATTTAACTTTTAGAGGTGCGACAGGAAAATGTTTGGTTTACGAACGATTAGGTGTTGATGCAAGTACTGCTAAAGCAATTAATATACGTGGAGAATTTGAAGTAGATAAGCCCGCAGCCGAACTGTATGCTTATTGGAGAAATTTGGAGAACTTACCAGGCAGCTTAAAACACTTGGCTGACATAAAGGTGGTAGATGGGCAAATATCCCACTGGAAATCAAATTTGCCAGGCAAATTATTCAATTTGCATTGGGAAGCAGAGATTGTGAAAGATGAGCCAGGCCGATTGATTGGCTGGAGTTCTACACCGGGTTCTTTTTTTAAGCATGTTGGTCGTGTTACTTTCGAAGAAAAACCGGATTTCACTGGCACCATCATGAAAGTCGTTTTCTCTTATCATCCACCGGCAGGGGGTGTAGGCATGGCAATAGCAAAGCTGTTAAACCCCTATCTCGAAGAACTTTTGAAAAAAGAAATGAGCACTTTTAGATTTAAACTTTAGCCAATATTTGCTGCTATTGCGCCAACAATTGCAAACAAAATAGCCAAAGCATAAATACTAAGAACAACGATTAACACGATACCCCAGAATTTGAAGAAAGACTTCAAATTACTCATTGCATCATTCAAACTTTTTTGATCGCCGTACAATACACCCTGTTTTGCTGCATTGCTAAATTTAAAAAGCATAAAGCTAGGATAGAAATATAAAGCAGAAGACAGTAATAAGATTATAGTAAGTACTCCTGATCCTAAAGCATTATAAGGATTATTTTGCGCACCGACTGTTGTATTCATAGCCGTCATCAGGGAACCTACGCTAAAAGATATCAATACCATCATTGCAGAAAATATAAATCCTATTATAGAAAGGAATCTAGTCCACTTTGAAGATTGGTAGATATAGCTTCTGATGTCCTCAGAAACTACAAGCTCATGAGCGTCGTGATCGGGTAATATTAGTTCTTCTTCTTCCATAGTTAAAGCAAATCTTAAACGGCTTAGCCTGGTAAACATAAAGATTATTTTTAAAAATTTGATACCTTTGCGGGCAAATCAAGAAAATAATAATCATACATGGCATTACAATGTGGCATAGTTGGTTTACCAAATGTTGGTAAATCTACCTTATTTAACTGTTTATCTAACGCAAAAGCTCAGGCCGCGAACTTTCCTTTCTGTACAATAGAACCAAATATAGGTGTAATTACGGTGCCCGACGAAAGACTAACCAAACTTGAAGAACTTGTAAAACCAAACCGGGTTGTTCCAAATACTATTGAGATTGTGGACATTGCCGGCCTTGTAAAAGGTGCTTCTAAAGGTGAAGGCTTGGGTAATCAATTTTTAGGGAACATTAGGGCAACCAATGCCATTATACATGTTTTGAGGTGCTTTGACGATGGAAATGTAATCCATGTGGATGGCTCAGTTGATCCGATAAGAGATAAGGAGATTATTGATATAGAATTGCAGCTAAAAGACCTGGATACCGTTTCTAAACGAATTCAAAAGGTAGAGAAGATGGCGAAAACTGATAAGGAAGCTAAAAGAACATTTGAGATCTTAACCGTGATAAAAATGCACCTGGAAAGTGGCCAATCTGCTCGTTCTGCAGCCGTATCTGCTGAAGATTTTGAATTTATCCAGGATCTTGGTTTACTTACTCAAAAGCCGGTAATGTATGTTTGCAACGTAGATGAAGCATCTGTAGTTACTGGAAATGCTTATGTAGATAAAGTTAAAGAAGCGGTTAAAGATGAGCATGCTGAGGTTCTAGTGATTTCTGCAAAGATCGAATCTGAAATTGCGGAAATGGATAGTTATGAGGATCGACAGGAGTTTCTTACCGACTTAGGTTTGACCGAATCAGGCGTAAATAAATTGATCCGTGCGGCTTATCGTTTGCTGGACTTGTTTACTTATTTTACTGCTGGAGTGCAGGAAGTAAGGGCCTGGACTATCACTAAAGGCTTTACTGCCCCTCAGGCTGCAGGTGTGATCCATACAGATTTTGAGAAAGGATTTATTCGTGCAGAGGTTATTAAATACAATGATTTTGTAACACTCGGATCCGAAGTAGCTTGTAAAGATGCGGGGAAATTGGGCGTAGAGGGAAAGACTTACGTAGTTGAAGACGGAGACATTATGCACTTCCGTTTTAACGTTTAATAATTTACAATAGCATTCCGCTGATTATGACTTAACAGGTGCTAACATACATTTAACATTAAGCTAACTCCTAATCATTTACATTTGAGATTAATACTATCCCTATTAATCTCCTATGAAAAAACTTTTACTTCTTACATTATTTTTCCTTTTCTCGCAAAAGATTTCGGCTCAGGTTATGCTATCGACATCGCCTTTTACTGCATCTTTTGACGCAATAGCAAGCGGGCTGCCAACAGGTTTCACCGTGAGAACAGGGTCATCTGCAACAGCGTTGGGAACAGTCGCGGTGCTCACTACCGCTGCTACTCCATGGAACAATGCCACAGGCGCATTTAAAAATTTTGCATCTGCCACTGCAGGAGCTGCCGCGTCTACAACAACGCAAAGCACGGGCACAGACCGGGCACTCGGACTAAGACAAACAGCTGCTGTTGGTGATCCGGGAGCTGCATTTATTTTTCAGGCAGCAAATACCACCGGAAAAACAGCATTTAAATTAAGTTTTAACCTACAATCGCTCGATGCAACTTCTCCACGGACAGCTAGTTGGCGTATAGACTATGGCTTTGGAAACAACCCAACAGTTTTCACAGCAGCTATAGCTACCGGGATATTAACCACGGGGGGATCTTCTTTTTCTAACAACGTAGTCAATGTAGATTTTGGTAATGCGCTAGACAACAATGCTAATGCTGTTTGGATAAGAATTGTAACCATAAATACCACAACAGGAGCTGGTAACAGGCCTTCGACTGCTATTGATAATTTTAATCTTTCCTTCAGTTCAGGTGTTACTTTAACTCCTGAATTGAAAGCGTTACCTACAAGCCTTGATTTTGGCAGTCAAAGTACTGGAACCACTTCTGCTTCACAGAATTTTATGTTAAGCGGCACCAATGTAACGACAAATACAAATGTAGCAACTACATCACCTTTCAGCATTTCTAAAGACAATATAACTTTCAGTACATCATTAGATTATAGTGCTGCAGAAATTTCCGGGTCTCCAGCAGTGTATGTTCAATACAGCCCTACCCAGACTGGCGTTTCTGCTGGAACTGTGCAGGCTTCAAGTGCTGGAGCTAATTCAATAAGCGTAGCGCTAAACGGAAGTGGGGTTGCCGGAGATGTAAGTCCGCCTATTGCTGCATCCACTTATCCAAAAACGAGCACCGCTACAACTTCCTCAGTTTCCTTTGTAAACAACATAAATGAAGCAGGAGTAACATTTTTTACCCTGGTGCCTCTCGCTGGGAATACGCCTACGCCTGCACAGGTTAAAAGCGGATTAGACGCAAATGGAAATGCGGCATTTAAATCCGGTTCTTTCCTAAATACCGCTAACTCCAATGCATCTGCTACTATTACCGGTTTAACCGAAGGCACTTCTTATATCTTATATGTTGTTGCCCAGGACAACGCTGGTAATTTGCAAACAAATGTAGCCATTTTGAACGCTACGACAGCTAATCCTCCTTTGGTAAGCGCGCCAGTAATAATTAGTCAATATTATGAGGGAGCGTCAGTAAACAAATGGATTGAACTTACAAATCTGAGTAACACTCCCATCAATACCACCTCTCCACAATTAAAATTAGCGCTTTATAATGTTTCCGGTGATGCCGGCAACATCAATATTACTGGTGCACCATCACAAATTGTTAATCTGAACTTTACTATTCCTGCGCGGGGAACCGTCCTTATCGGGAATACCGGAAACAGTGAGGTTACCTATTTATCATCTACAAGCGCTGTACAAAACAGCAATACGGTGATTAACTTTAACGGTAATGACGGTATTGCGTTATTAGATGCAAGTAATAATATAATTGATGCCTTCGGGCAAGGGGTTAATGCTAAAGATGTTTCTTACGTTAGAAGCTTGAACGTAACAGTACCCAGTCCAACTTTTATTGCTGATGACTGGATCAGGACTACTACAGCGGTTGTTCAAAATTCCATTGACAATGATGACCCAAATAAACTCGGCGTACATTTTCCTCCAAATCTACCCCCTTGTTCTGGCCCTACAAGTCCGGCTACACTATTAGCCTTTAACGGTGTAACTACCAGTAGTATTTCCGGAAGTTTTACAAAATCAGCAGATGCCAATGAGTATCTAATTATAAGAAGTTTGAACAATACATTAAGTGCCTTACCTGTAGACGGTACGGCTTACAATGTTGGATCTTCATTCGGTGGCGGCATTGTTGCAAATAAGATAGTGACGAGTGCTTTTACCGATAAATCTCTAACAAGCGCTACAACTTATTATTATTTTATAATCCCTTTAAATAACATATCCTGTACAGGCGGCCCAAAATACTACATTAATAATATTTTAACTTCCAGTCAGACCACTAAAACCCTACTACCATGTGCGGTACCAACGGTGCAACCTACAAACTTTGCGATTACCACATCAAATTATAATTTTATACAGGGAGCTTTTACGCCGGCTGCTGGAGCCGACGCATATTTAGTAGTGATGAGCACTACTATCAATTTAAATTCTGAACCTGTAAACCAAACCACTTATTTGGTTGGAGATCAACTGGGGGGCGGTATTGTTATTAAAAATGGAACAGGGGGAACATTTTCAAGAAATGATTTGGCTCAGAATACCAATTATTACTTTTTTGTCTATTCCTTAAACAACAGCTGTAGCGGAGGTCCGCTTTATTTAACCGCACAACCTCTTTTAGGAAATTTCAAAACAGGTTTACTGAATTTGAACAAGCTTAATTTCTATTATGGAAACTTGCACAGTCACAGTAGTTATTCAGACGGAAACAAGGATGATTTAACAAAAAAACCTGAAGACGATTATGCATTTGCTAAAACTGCCATGAATCTTGACTTCTTGGGCATATCTGAGCATAACCATACTCAGGCGGGCATGTCTTTAGCTAATTGGCAGCCCGGTATAGACGCGGCAAAACGCGCAACAACGTCTAATTTCGTGGCCATGCACGGAATGGAGTGGGGAGTCATCAGTGGCGGCGGACATGTGATCGTATATGGTATTGATTCTTTAATTGGATGGGAACCCGGCGAAAATCAGATTTATGTGCCAAAAAGCACATATACCGGTTCCACCGGACTCTTTAAAATTATAAATAGACATGGCTTAAACGCTATCGCTACTTTAGCACATCCAAATACAACGGATTATAACAATATATCATCAACCTATGACATCAGCGCAGATAGCGCAATTGTTGGATCTGCACTAGAAAGTGGCCCTGCTTTCTCCACAAACGTGACTTACTCCGATCCTGCAAGTGCCATGAGTTATTTAAGTTACTATAACCGTATGCTGGCCAAGGGCTACCATTTAGGCGCAAGTATAGATCACGATAACCATAATCTTACTTTCGGAAAACACACACGAGCCAGATTAGTTGTTCTTGCGCCTGCCCTTACAGAAAATGATTTGCTGGATGCAATTAAGAAAATGCGCTTCTATGCTTCTGAAGATTCAGCTGCAAAGATAACATTCACAATTAATAAGCAACCTGTGGGAAGTATATTCAAGACTGCAGGTGCTCCTCAGATCTCGGTGAGCTCAATCACAACGAGTGCGGTAACTAGTATTAAAATACTGTATGGAACTCCTGGTAGTGGAATAAACCCCACAGAGTTAGTTACAGGGAGTAACGCTATCCTCACTTATACCGATAATGGTTTGCCTAATCTTGCGGTGGGATATTACTATGCCGACATTATAGAGGCAGACGGCAGTAGAATCATAACTTCTCCAATCTGGTATACGAGGGACGATGCTGTAATGAAGAAAGCCCAAACCATCAACTTTTCCAGCACCAGGACTGCAACCTTTGGCGATCCTGATTTTCCGGTTGGTGCAACTTCTAACAATACAACTAACAATATAATTTATACGAGCAGTAATACAAACGTTGCAACTATTATTAACAACGACGTGCATATTATGAATGCTGGAACGGTTAACATCACCGCCAATCAGGAAGGAGATACTTTTTTCAATCCTGCAGTTTCCAAGCAACAAATTTTAACTATACTGCCCCGAACCATCATCGCAACTGCAGATGCTAAAACTAAAATAGAAGGCACAGCAGACCCGGCGCTAAGCTATTCAACAGGCACAGGACTAGTTGGAACCGATAATTTTACAGGTGCACTTTCCAGAGAGGCCGGTGAAGCACCTGGAGATTATACGATAAAACAAGGAACACTTTCTTTAAGTGCCAATTATAACATCGACTACAAAAGCGCAAGTCTGCACATCTATGCCAAACCCATTGCCGCTATAAGCGCAAACATATCTGTTCCATTGAATGCCATTGCACCGCAGATTACTTTTACTGCAACCACGGGAACTGCACCGTTCGTTTTTACCTATAACATAAACGGAGGTGCAAACCAAACCTTAACCTCCGGTACCCGCAACGCTAGTTTAACAGTGCAGACAGGTATGGTAGGTACTTTTGTTTACACCATAACAAATCTTGCCGACGCGTATAGCAATGCGGCACAAAACATTTCCACAACGGTTCAAATTAACCCAATACCGCTGGCAAGTATTACGGGAGCTAGTTCAGTATGCCTAAATGCAACCAATCCTTACATAACATTTACAGGCAGTAACGGAACCGGGCCTTATATTTTCACTTACAACATTAATGGAGGTGCAAACAGAACAATCAGTACATCTGGAAACAGCGCAACTGTGATTATTCCATCTGCAACGAATACTGCAGGCGCTTTCAATTACAACCTAGTAAGCGTATCAGATATAAATGCAGGGCAAAACCAAACTGGTTTTGTAACAGTTACCGTTAATCCACCACCTATAGTTGTAATTAGCGCCAATCAGAAACTTTCTGTTTCTAAGGGCGATGTTTTAATATTAGATGCAACCGGTGGCGTACAATATAAGTGGACAGGCTCTGAAATTGTTAGCGGTCAGTCTGCAGCTACTTTGACTATCAGGCCAAAACAAAGTGGCACTTACAAGGTGATTGCTACAAATGCCAGCGGCTGTTCCAGTGAACAAAGCATAGATATTTCTGTAATTGAAGATTATAAACTAAATGCCAGCACATTAGTTACACCTAATGGAGATGGGTATAATGATAAGTTTATCATAAAGAATATCGACTATTATCCTAATAATACCCTTAGAATTTTTGATAAGTCTGGGCGTGTAATTTACAATAAACAAAGCTATGCCAATGATTGGGATGGAACAGTAAATGGTAGCCCGATTTCTGAAGGAACATATTTTTATATACTGAACCTCGGGAATGGCAAAGGTAATTTTAAAGGATACATTAATATCATAAGAGACTAACTGAAACATGAACTCAATTATTAACATTATAAAACGACTTAAGCTGGCAATGGTCATAATTGCAACCGGTTTATTGTTCTTTAATTCAGCCAAAGCACAAATTCTTCCGCTAAACACCCAATACTTTCAAAATCGCTATCTAGTAAATCCATCGATGGCAGGCATAACTGAGGGTCTCAACATAAACGGAAGTTTTCGCAAACAATGGTCTAATATACCCGGAGCACCGGTTACCCAAACATTAACACTAGATCAGCAAGCTGGAAAAGTAGGATGGGGAGCAATCATTTATAATGAAAAATCGGGTAGTATACAGCGAACAAAGCTAGCCGGAACTTTAGCTTATCACCTCCCTTTAAATGGAGAAGATAAAAAGCTAAACTTTGGGATTTCATTTGTAGCAAATCAAGATAAACTAGATTTAAGTGCTGTTTTAAATAGCGACATTAATGACCCCTCTATAGCGCGCTTTAACAATCGTGGTTATTATTTAGATGGAGATTTTGGCACTTCCTATACTTCGGCAAACTTAAGCATCGAAGCTGCGGTCCCAAATATCCGTTCTGTTTTTAGAAACGATGATCTCCACGATACAAACAAACCAACTTTCTACTCCGCATTGGGATATAAATTCACAATCGGAACAGGAATGAATGGCATTAGTTTGGAACCGAAAGTAGCTTTAAGAGGAATAAAAAATTATGGAAATCTATGGGATGTTGGGGTAAATGCTAATTTCGCTGATGATAAATTATATGTTATGGCAATGTATCATGACACCCAAAATGCCACTTTCGGCTTAGGAATGAATTACATGTCTACCTTACGTTTTATGGCTTACTATAATACGCCAACATCCGCTATACGCGGCTACACAGATGGAGACTTTGAGGTAAGCGTCAGCTTAAATATTGGAAAAAAACGTTAAATAAAAAAGGTTGTTTTATTGGCTGACACTAAAGAACTAGACACTTCATTTCTTTATACCGAATAGTTTCCTATTTTTGCATTCCTATTTCAGGTCTTCGTAGTTCAATGGATAGAATGTCAGATTCCGGTTCTGATGATGGGGGTTCGAATCCCTTCGAGGACACAATTTAACGGTCATATTGGTACAACATGCTTAAATAAACACCGCCAATATGATCTTAGTTATCCAGGTTGAAGTACTGAATAGTATTTTAAACCAATAATATCATTTGGTAGCGACCGATTGTTCCACGATTTGTGAATAGCGAGTGCTGCGCCTACTGCAGTTGCCTGAGCCATGTTTGCCGCAAACACCTCTATTTCAGGAAATACTTTTGCTAGCAGGTTCATAAATATCAAATTCTTACTAAACCCGCCGTCGACAAAGATCCTTTTTACGGCTGTACCCTTTAATACAAGTTGAGTAGAATCATATTGAGCCCTTACCAGATCCGCAATTAGCTGATGGTAGGCTGCAATATCCGATTTGAATAATGAAAGATCACGATTGGCAAAGGAATCTTCTTTTAACGTTGCATCAATCAGCTTTGAATCGTAGCTGACATTTCTATAAGCAATAATATCTGTATTATAATGCGTTGCTATACGTTTCACCTGGTGATCATGCTCATAACCTGCAAATAGCCTTGATGCCTTAACAGGCTCGCCTTGGTATTGCAGGTAACAAAGGCAGTCCTGCTTCAATTCTTCTGCAGTTAATAACGAGGAATTAAAAGGGTTTAAGCTAATACACCATGTTCCTGTACTTAATAGAATAAATGGTTCAGTAAAACTGAGGAGGTAAGGGATAAGTGCAGCAGAACTATCATGAAAACCCGTACCTACAAAATAGTTGTTACCCGGGAAAGTGGCAGGCATCACACTATCTGCCGGCATTATAGGCGCTAGTTTTTCCAGTATGCCTTCTTTTTCTACCCAATCGTGGTATTCATTTTTAGAAAAATCCCATAGGTTGGTATGGCAGCCAATGCTGGTTAAGTCTGAATACGCTTCACCAGAGATCAGATAGCTTAAATACTGCGGTAGGTGTAATGCATATTTAATCTGGGCAAACAGTTCTGGCTTTTCATACTTCAAGCGATAGAGTTGCATGCCTGAATTTAAACTACCTAATACCGGAGAAGCCGTTTTGTTGCTGAACTCCTCTTCTCCACCATAATCATTATAGAATTTGGCTTTTAATTCTTCAGGATATTCCTTTAGATAATTGTATAAGGGCGCAAGTGGCTTACCACGTTCATCAATATAAACAAAACTGGCACCGTAGGTGGCAAAATTAATCGACTTTACCTCAAACTGCGGGTCTTTGAAAACTTCGCGAAGGGAATCGAATACAGAGAGCCTCAAGCTCTCCAGGTTTTCACATGGGTCGCCATCTTCGTCTACCGTTTCAGTAAAACGCGCTGTTCTTTCGAAAACGATCTTATAATTCTCGTCGAACAGAAATAGCTTTTTGTTGGTTTTACCCACATCAAAAATTGCCACTACAGGCGTTGCCTTTACTTTTACAGTCATTATTTAAAGTCCGGTTGCTACGGTTTCGGCACCGCGGTTCTTGATCAGCTCTTCCCTAACTTTCAGTGTTCTGTAGACTTCAAGCGGATTCAATGCTGCACCTGCGCGTAAACGTGCTTCTGCAACAAGCGGGCGTACATCTGTTCTGAAGGCCTGCTGCAGAATTTCCTGGCAACGTACTACATCGTTTATTGCCTGCGATTCTTGTAGTGCTTTGCGGTCTACTGAGAGCGCCTGGGCATAGGCAATCATAATGGCTTCAACAGATTGTAATAAATCTTCCAAAGGATCCTTCACATTGTGAGAGGCATCGATCATCCACCCTAAGTCTTCCCGGTGGTTCATTCCTCTTGCGTCCATTCCTTCAACCAATTCATTAAAAATCAGGAACAACTGGTACGGCTTCATGCTGCCTGCCGTCAAATCGTCATCTCCATATTTAGAGTCGTTGAAATGGAAACCACCAAGCTTTTGCTCCATTAGCAATAGGGAAACAATTTGCTCAATATTTGCATTTGGCAAATGGTGACCTAAATCTACCAATGTATAAGCTTTAGGACCTAGCTTGTTTGCGTATAATAGCGATTGACCCCAATCTCCCACTGTAGTAGAATAAAAATTCGGCTCATATGCTTTGTATTCTACAAATACCTTCCAGTCTTCTGGCAATGCGGCATAAATCACTTTTAAGCTATCTAAAGTATTTTGGAATGCACGCCTGAAGTTAAGCTGCCCTGGAAAGCATGAACCGTCAGCAAGCCATACCGTTAAGGCTTTAGAGCCTAACTCAACGCCTTGACGGATTACTTCTATGTTATGATCTATTGCTTGCTGGCGTACCGATTTGTCTACATGTTGCAGGGAACCAAACTTATAGCTTTTCTCTTGATTAGACTGATCCTGAAATGTATTGGAATTCATAGCATCAAAACGTAGACCATGTTGAGCAGCTAGTGCCTTAATTGCAGATGGATTAGTTGCTGTATCCCAAGGTATGTGCAGTGAAATAGCTCCACTAGAAGCATTTAGCTTATGCAGCAACCCAATATCTTCAATCTTTTCTTCAATGTTCCTGGGCTCGCCGCCGGATGAAAAACGTCCAAATCGAGTACCGCCAGTACCAAGTGCCCAGCTGGGAATAGCAATTTGAAAATTAACAAGCTTGTCTATAATTGCTGGAGATCCCTCAACTTCGCCGCTTATAAACTTCAACTTACGCTGATGATCGGTCAACAAATTCTCGTTATGTGATTCTATTTGATGGTTTTCTAATTTCATGATGCAATTAATTAACGTACAAAGGCAGTGGCAATACCACCGTCTACATTTAAAACATTTCCTGTTGATTTGTTAAGTAGGCCACCGGTTACCGCAAAACAAGCATTTGCAATATCTTCAGGTAAAATTACCTCGTTAAGTAAGGTACGTTTGGCATAGAAATCAGGGAGCTCCGCCACAGTGATACCGTAAGCTTTCGCCCTACCTTCCGCCCAGGCACCTGCCCAAATTTTACTATCTGATATAACGGCATCTGGGTTCACTACATTTACCTTTATTTTATCAGCCCCGAGCTCAGCTGCATTCAATCTGCTTAAATGTAGCTGTGCTGCCTTGGCCGATCCGTAACCTGCGTTATTTGGTCCGGAAACTAATGCGTTTTTACTGACTATGTTGATTACGTCTCCGCCGATGTCTTGTTTGCGCATTACTTCAACTCCCTTTTGAGTAATAAAGAATTGCCCTTTTACCAGCACATCGTACAGTATATCCCAATCTTTTTCTGTATGCTCTTCAATAGGTTTAGAGATGGATAACCCTGCGCAATTTACCACGATGTCCACGCCACCAAAAGCGAGCGCAGCAATATCATAAGCCTCTTTAATTTGATTTGAATTGGTTACATCAAGCAGGGCAGTTGTAAAGCTGTCTTTACTATAAAGGCTTCCAAACCAAGAGTCTGCTTCACCCAATCGCCCTGCATCGTTATCATTAACAACAACTACTGCTCCTTCATCAATAAATTTCTTAGCTATTGCTTTCCCAATACCTCCCGCACTACCCGTTACCAATGCAATCTTGCCAGATAAAGCTTTAGGTTTTGGCATGCGTTGCAGCTTAGCTTCTTCCAGCAACCAGTATTCGATGTTAAATGCTTCCTGGCGCGGTAACGAGGTGTAAGAAGAAATGGCTTCTGCCCCCTTCATTACATTGATGGCATTAATATAAAACTCTGCTGCTACCCTTGCAGTTTGCTTATCTTTTGAGAAAGAGAACATTCCCACTCCAGGGTATAGGATGATAACGGGGTTGGTATCACGAATAGCTGGACTGTTTGTGTGTTTGCAGGTTTCATAATATTCAGTATACATCGCCCTGTAAGCTTCAAACTCAGGAAGCAGTTTTGCTTTAAGCGATTTTACATCACCTAAATCTTCAGATGGATCCAGTTTTATAACCAGGGGGCTGATTTTAGTCCTCAAAAAGTGATCAGGACAACTTGTTCCAAGTGGCGCAAGCGTATCCAAATCATTTGAGTTGATGAATTCAAGTACACGTGCATCATCTGTAAAATGACCAATCATGTGGTTTTTGCTGGAGCATAAACCTCTTAAAACTGGAGCTAATGCTGCAGCCTGCTTTTTCCTGTCCGCTTCTGCTAAACTAGATATCTTTTGTCCGCCAAATACAAACCCTTTTTTGCCATAGTTTTCTTCTAGATATTGTGCGCAGCGTTCTACAACTTCCAAAGTATTAATATAACTTTCATAAGCTGTATTACCCCAGGTAAACAACCCATGAGAGCCCAACATAATGCCTTTAATACCAGGATTTTCATCAAGACAGGTCCTCAATTGCAAGCCGAGGTCAAAACCTGGCTTTTGCCATTCTACCCATCCTATTTCGCGGTTAAATAACCTAGCGGTAATCTCCTTCCCGTCTTTTGCGGCAGCGATTGCTATAGCGGCATCAGGATGTAGGTGATCAATGTGATTAAAAGGTAAAAATCCATGTAAAGCAGTATCAATAGATGGTGCTTTTGATGCAAGATCATAAATACAGTGGTTAAACAACTCTACCATTTCATCTTCGTAAGCCAGACCACCATAGATATTCTTCAAGCTCTCTAAACGATCTACGTATAAGGCTGCCAGTCCGCTTTTCGTTAACGTTCCAATATCGCCGCCAGATCCTTTAACCCACATTACCCGGGTATCTGCTCCGGTAAGTGGATGCTTTGTTGAGGCTTTGCAGGATGTGTTACCGCCGCCATAATTAGTTAAGCGCAAATCTGCTCCCAGTAAATTGGAACGGTAAATTAATAATGCAACCTCGTCGCCCGCCAATTCAGCAGCTTTTGCATCGTCCCATAAATAGCTTACGTGTTTAAAATCAGTGCTTCTAATAGTCATAAATAGAATATATTATTTTATTGAGTTACCATAGCCTACAATCAGTACCGAGAGTATGATGATACAGATGCCGACGATTACAGTAATTAGTGTTTTCTTTTTTACACCGCTCCACTCTTTTAGTGCCAATCCCCATGCATTAGCAACTAAAATGATAAAGGCCATATGTAGGATCCATGAACTGGCTCCATTACCCATTTTACTCTCGCCCATTCCATAAAAGAAGAATTGTAAGAACCATGTTGTTCCTGCTAATGCAGAAAAGATATAATTTTTAAAAAGTGGTGTGCTTTTTTTAGTGTAATCTCCAAAGGTTTTATTCCTGGCATTTAAGATCATGCACCAGATAAAATTGGTAGAAAGGCCGCCCCAAAGCACAACGATATAGGTTACGTTATTCTGGTAAAGAAAATTACCTGTCTCTGATGGATTTGCAGCTTTCCATATCGCATTTGCGGCATCAGCCATGGGCTTCCCTGCCTCAATACCGAAGTTAAAACAGGCGCTCAGTACTCCTGATACAATGCCGACAAATAATCCCAATCCGAATTTATATTCAGTTTTTATTTCAAGTCCATGAGGGTCTGTAATGTCAGCCTTAATTTCCTTTTCTTTCATCATACCAGCTTTACCGCAGATGATGATACCCAGTACGCAAACTGCAAGGCCTAGCATAACCATCCGGCCCCAGTCTGTAGTTAAGAACACGCTAAAAGGATCTTTACCTTCCTGTGGAAAGAACTCGAAGTAAATAGATGGAAGGATGGATCCAATAACCATGCACAGACCCAAAATAATACTACTACCCAGAGAAACGCCCAGATAGCGAACCCCCAAGCCGTATGTTAGACCACCAATGCCCCATAGCACACCAAAGAAATAGGTAAACATTAAAATGCTGCCACTGGTATTGGCTATGATTTCGCTAAAATTTGGAATGGTTAAATATGCAGCAATTGGCGGGACCACTAGCCAGGAGAAAAGACCTCCAACGATCCAATAGCTTTCCCAGGCCCAGCCCTTAACTTTTTTATAAGGAACGTAAAAACTACCAGAGGCAAAGCCGCCTATAAAATGAAATATTACTCCAAAGATGACCTGCATACGTTTATTTTATAATTTGGTTAGAAATATATTGTTACTAATTTAAACTTATAGTTTTGCTAAACCGTCCTGTACTATCATGAAAAAGGCCGATACTTTTATGTATAGTTACAAAGACGCTCTTTTGGTGTAGTAAAATGGCACTTCAACATGTCGCTTGCTGTTATCCAGTATCAGATTTGCTGCCACAGTTCCCATAAACTTAAAATCTGTAGATATGGTAGTAATGCCATTTAACAGAATTTTTTTTAAAGGCGTTTCATTATAGGAGATCACTCCTATATCTTTTCCTATTTTAAAGTTGAGGCTAATCAGACGCTCCAGTAAGATCACTAAATCAGCTTCCATCAAATTTATAAAAACCTCTCCTTGGTTTATCGGCTCCGAGCTGATATTGTTGACCACATAGTGGGAAAAGGCATATTGCTGACAAAAACGATGAAATCCATCCAGTATCTCTTTTGGGAAATAGCTGTTTTTAGGAAAAATGATCTTTAATGTATGATACTTGCTAAGTTCTTCTCTGGCCTGTTCCAATGCCTCATAAATATTTTTCTCAAAGTTCTCGTAAGCAGCTGCATATTCTCCATCTACTCCTGCTATCTTTTTGTCAAGTAGAATAAGCTTTTCTTTTGGAATTTGGTTAATGATGTCACGCGCGTACTCCTCTCCTTCTATAAAATGCGGTATTAAAACATAGTGAGAATAGTTCTCCTTCTTTTGGGTAAGAAAGCGTTTAAAAAGCCTGAAATCATTATTATAGATATAGAAATCTACCGATACCTCATCGCCAAGTGCGGCAATGAAGGCATCATAAACAATCTTTTTATGCGCACTTAACTTGTTAAAAAGCAGGAATACCTTCAATTTTTGCTTAAAATCTACGTTGGAAATATAATAACCTTTACCGGGTACTGATTTGATTACCCCAATGTTCTTAAGGTATTTATATCCTTTTTCTGCAGTGTCCCTAGATATTTCCAACTTGATGCTAAGCTCATTTATAGAGGGCAACAAATTTTCCTGATCCAGCTTTCCTTCTTCTATCGCATTAATAACTGCGCTACCCAATTGCAAATACTTTGGCGTTGCAGAATATTCATCAATACTGATAAAATCAAAGAAGGATGCCGGTTTCATAATTATTTTATCTCATATTGGTATTGACCTGCTGGGATACTTAGTTTATCAGCTACTAGTTTTCCTGCGCTATATGCTTTTTTACCCCCACTAAGCGGAAAATATACAGTTGCAGTAGAGTTAGCAGGCACTGTCACATTGTAAACCACTGCATTACCATTGCGCTTCCATGAGGAGATGATTTCACCATACGGACCTGTGTGTTTTGCTTCAAACTGATCTAATCCTGTTGCAAAGTTTGGTTTTAGTAACACATTCTTAAATCCTGGTGCGGTTTCATCTGTTTTAATACCACCCAGACCTTTGTAAAGCCATGCTCCTACTTCGCCAAACATGATATGATTTAAGGAAATATCATTCTTGGCATCAATTCTCCAATTCTCATACAAGGTAGTGGCTCCATTTACGATCCACCAGCCCCAGGATGGATAGGTTTCTTGCGCTGCTACTTTATAAGCCAGATCGGAATAACCATTTTCGCTGAGTGCATTCAGGATAGCTTTTGTGCCTAATAACCCCACATCAATATGGTTATTACTTGCTTCAACTTTTTTTGCAAGGTTAGCGGCTACTTTGGCTCTGATATTATCAGGTACTATATTCCAATACAAAGGCATACACAATTCTGTTTGCATCCCCCCACCGTAAATACCGGTATTTACATTTAAAAATTTAGCATTGAATGCATTCTTTATTTTTATAGCAAGGGCAGCATATTTTTGGTAATCGTCCATTTTACCTAATAGTTTCGCTGTTTTAGACAAAATAACAGCATCTGCATAGTAGTAAACAGAAGAAGTAAATTCAACAGGAGGCTTATCGCTCACAGGAACCCAGTCTCCCAGTCCCCAGGTAGTCAAACCATCCAGACTAATATCTGTGATATGATCCACATAACGTTTCATGTTTGGGAAGTTCGCTGAGAGAATTTTATCATCTCCATAGTACATATAGATATTCCATGGAATCACGGCGATGGTACTGGTCCAATCTGGCCCATTGCCCCAATCATAGCCCCATCCATCGGTTGGGATAATAGAAGGAAGTACACCATTGGGTTGCTGTTCGTCACGGTGATCAGCCAGCCATTTCTCATATACTGTAATGCCATCAAAGCTGTACAAACCTGTTTCTACAGCAATCTGTGCATCACCTGTCCACCCGTTCTTTTCCCTTGTAGGGCAATCTGTTGGGTAGCCAAAAAGATTTGACAGGTAAGAGTTGTTGGTTGCAAACCAGATCTTTTCCAGTGTTGGGTTAGAAGATTTGATCTTACCTACTACTGGTACATCGCTGTGCATAAAATAACCTGTTAAACTACCCTTAGTTAGGTTTATCGGCTTGCTACTGGTTACTTCAACATACTGAAAACCCTTATAGTTAAAGTGCGGGGTAAAAGACTCCTCTCCCCTGCCGCTCAACGTTACAATGTCTACCTGGAATGGATCCTTATCATCTGTGGGGCGGTAATGCTGATCGATGTTAGACATATCTGCACGACCATTCTTATACAATCGTTCCGCATGCTTTAACCTTACTTCCGTGCCTGCTTGGCCACTTAAACTGATTTGGCTTACACCAGAAATGTTTCTACCCAAATCAAAGACGTATGCGGTATCATTAATTTTATTTACGCTGATGGCAGGTATTTTTTCGACGTTTCTAATTGGGTGCATTACTTGGGATACCACATTGCCTGACGGCGCGGTTCTTAATCCAGCATTTTTCCAATTGGCATCATCAAAGTTTACAATGTTCCAGCCTATTTGCTCCAAACGTGCATCATAGTGTTCTGCAGTGTAGATACTGTTGAATACTACAGGACTCAAAGATGTTTTCCAGTCGCGGTCTGTAGAGACTGTTTGCACACTTCCATCACTATAAGTTATTCTTAGATCCAGGCAAAATGTTGGCCGGTTTCTCCATGGAGCTTTGTGAAAATCCCATACGGCGGTAGACTGGTGATTGTACCACCCGTTGCCTAAAAGGACGCCAACGGCATTTTTACCATTCTGCAATTGCGCCGTAACATCGTAAGATACATATAACGTACGCCTATCGTATCGGGTAAACATTGGATCCATCCTGTGGTTACCCACCTTTTTGCCATTCAAGTACAATTCATACAATCCGCCGCAGGCAATATAAGCCCTTGCAGATTTTATCTTCTTTTCTGCATTAAACACTTTCCTAAAGTAGGGCGCGGCTTTAACATTCATATCATTACCATCACTAATCCATGCCCCTTTCCAATTGGCCATAGTCAGTAGTCCAGTCTCAAACCTAGATACGGTAGTACTGGAAACAGTTAGGCCATCTTTTCCCCATATCTCCAAAAGCCAGTAATATTTAGTATAGGGTTCTAGAGATTTACCCTTATAGTTTACAAGGCTGGCAGAAGAAAGCATCTTACCCGAATCCCACGAAATGCCTTTTTTGCCAATCACGGCTATAGAATCCTTGCCCACATAAATTCTATAAGCGAGTTGCTTTGCTCCCTGACGGGTATCCTGCATCATCCATGACAGTCGTGGACTACTCACGTCAATTCCTATTGGTGCTACCAGATGCTCCACTTGTAAGCCAATGGGCTGGGTAAAAGACCGACCGAAAACTGTAGTGGGAAGGAATAAAGGTAGCAGGAACATTACCTGAAACGTGAAATAGCGTTTAAAAGTATTTTGGATAAAAAATCTCATTTATATTAATGTGTGCTGATACAAGATAAGGTATTTAGTATTTATATTCAAAATGATAGGTACCACAACCAATTTGTTCAGTTTTTCCACTCTTTGGCAGCACAATAGTTGCCTTTGTATTGACCGGTATGGTTACGTCAAGCTTAAACATTCCGTCTATAAGGGTCCATGCTGATTTAACAATACCATAAGAGGTGTTTAATTCTCCGGCTGCACTTGTAAGTTTGCCTCCTGGTATAGGCCTGATCATGATCTCTTTATAACCCGGTGCAGCAGCAACAGCGTTGATGCCTGCAACATTTTTATACATCCAGTCGCCTATAGCACCATAAGCATAATGGTTAAACGAATTCATATCTGGCGTTTGAAAACTTCCATCAGGTTTAATGCCGTCCCATCTTTCCCAAATGGTGGTTGCTCCCATTTTCACAGGGTATAACCAGGAAGGATAGCTTTCTTGCATTAACAAATCGTAAGCAACATCTTCGTGACCGAATCGACTCAATACATGACACAAATAGGGTGTACCTAAAAAACCCGTTGTTAAATGGTTGCCATAATCTTTAACGTTAGCAACCAATCGGTCTGCAGCTTGTTTTCTTAGCACCTCAGGTAACATATCAAATTGCAATGCCAGTACATAAGCTGTTTGTGTATTAGAAACTAGTTTTCCGTTTGGGGTCATGTATTCTTTAATGTAAGCTGCTTTAATATTTTGCAGCAGTTTACTGTACTTTTCCGCATCACCAGTTTTACCCAATACTGTGGCGGCATTGAGTAGTAACTGGGTAGAATGGGCATAAAAAGTTTGAGCGATCATGTATTTATCTGTTACCGCTGCGCGACCGTCATTATCATCGTTAGGGCGGTAGAACAACCAGTCACCGAAATGAAACCCTGTGTTCCATAGGTTATCTTTGGTCCTTGAAGTGATAAAACCAACCCATTTCTGCATGCTTTCATACTGATCCTCTAAAATTCTTTTATCGCCATAGGCCACGTACATGTCCCATGGGATGATCGTACCTACATCAGCCCAGCCTGCAGACCCACTTTGCCCGTCGTCCATTACATTTGGTATTACGTGTGGAATCGCTCCGGTTGGTGTTTGATCTGCTTTGACATCTTTTAGCCATTTAGTAAAGAATCCTGAAACATCCATATTATATGCCGCAGTTGGAGCAAAGGCCTGTGCATCCCCAGTCCAGCCCAAACGTTCATCCCGTTGCGGACAATCAGTTGGAACGTCTACAAAATTTCCTTTTGTCCCCATTGGATATTATGCTGTAACTGATTTAATAGTGCACTAGAGGTAGAGAATTTACCTGTGGCTTCCATGTCTGAATACAAAGCAACACCTGTCAAATTTTCTAATTTTAGTTCTCCAGGATAACCCTCAACCTTTACATATCTGAAACCATGGAAGGTAAAGTGCGGCTCAAAAACTTGCTCCTGATCACCCTTTAAAATATAGTGATCCTGAGATTTCGCACTACGGAGGTTTTCCGTATAGAAGTTACCTGCCTTGTCCAGAACCTCTGTGTGACTTAGTATTATTTTTGTACCGGCAGGACCTTTAGCTTTAAGCATTACCCAGCCTACCATATTTTGTCCGAAGTCAACTACTGTTTCGCCTTTTGGGGTTTTAAATATTTTTAGGGCTTTAAAAGTTTCATGTTTTTTAACAAGTGGCCCACTCATTCCCACTAATTGTTCTGTGCCTTTATCAATAATCCTGACCGCTTTCCAGGAAGCATCTTCCTTATAAGGAGCTGTGGTCCAACCTATCTTTTCCTGCCTCGCATCATAAATTTCACCATCATAAACATCAGACGCCAATATCGGACCATTGCTTGTTTTCCAACTGTCGTCACTATTAATGGTCTCTTTAGTCCCATCTGTATATTCTACTTCCAATTGAAATAACAATGCCCGGGTATCGCCATAAAAATTATGTTGATAACCAAAACCTATCCTACCTTTATACCAACCGTTTCCAAGAGTCAGACCAATTGCATTAGCTCCTTTTTTTATCGAGCTGGTAACATCATATACCTGGTATTGCAAGTGCTTACGATAGCTAGTCCAACCGGGTGCGAAATAATAATCGCCCACCCGCTTGCCATTTATATTTGCTTCATAAAGGCCTTTCGCGGTAACATAGATTGTTGCAAAGCGAATGTTTTTAGACAAAGTGAATGTTTTCCTGAACAACGGACTAACAGGCAAATCGTCTTGACCTGGAACTGCTATCCACTTAGCGGACCAATCTGCTGCCTTTAAACCCGTTTGAAAAAATTGAACTACCGACCATGCAGAGATATTTCCATGGTTGTCTTTTACACGAACCTGCCAGTAATATTTGGTTTTACTAGAAAGAGGTGCGCCGTCATACTCAACCAAAACAGACTGATCCGTATTTTTAGTACTCCGCCACATACCGTTACCAGTAATCTTTGGATTTTTACCCATTCTGATCTCATAGTTGGTTTGCATCGTGTTTTTTGTTAAAGCGTTTAGTTTCCAACTAAATCTTGGATTTTGACTATCCACACTTGTTGGGTTAATCTGGTGCTCTACATTTAAATCGTATACATTTAGCTTCTGAGCCTTTGCTCTATTGGCAAAGGAAAGTAATAATGTAAATAACAGTGCTATTGATAGCCTAGGTAGTTGTTGGTTCATAATTGGTTAGTCTTAGAACAAAATATAAAAGATAACTTTACTAGTATCCGAAATATTTCTCAGATTGCCATCATGCACTGTCCTGCCTGATAATATTTTCATCTTACTTACCGCCGCATACTGAAGACAGAAAACAAACAACTTACTCAACTCGAATTTTACTGACGTTAAATAAATAGTGTAATAAATACACTATGGTACAGAAATTGCTACCTTTGTGTCATAGATGGAGCACAGCGCTCCTCTGGTGATGTAATGATTGTGTGTTTCCTAAAGGGGGTGGATAGTGTGTGTTTTTATCCCAAAAAAGGAAATTTAAAGATATCCTGGTTCATGCAGGTTTATATTTGGTTAGAAAAGGGATGTATCTGGATGGGACGTCCCTTTTTATTTATCCGCTGTTTTTTCCTGTATCAATTGCAATAAAACGTCTAGTCTGTATTCAATAGGTGCTTGAATCTTAGGTGATGTATTTACCTTTAAAATTTCTATCTGCTGTTTTATATAATCAGATACGTTCGGTATAAAAGATCCTGGAAATAACTGGATTGATTGGGGCAGATCAATGCCATGAAAAGATGCTTCGTATTCTTCTGGAGCCATATTTCAAAGATATGAATTCATTTAGAACATGTGGCACGAAAGTAGCATACATCCTTACAATCAAAGCACCTATCAAATGAGAATACCGAAGTTAAATACAATTAAGATTAAAAGAGATTTAAAAGCAGGTTTTACAACCCTTTCTGAAGGTGGTTTCCATAAAATCTTTAGTCACATTGATCAATTGAACATCAAAAAAGGTGTAGACAAAATGGGTATAGATAAATTTATTACTCAATGTGCCTATATGGCTGCAGGATCTGGAGTAGTTACGGGCATAGGAGGTTTAAGTACTATTTTGATCGGGATACCGCTGGATATAATCAACCTGATCACACAACAGTTTAGGGTTACTATGGCCATTGCTTACCACAACACGGGGAGTTACCAATTTCCATTTGATGACTTTTTTAAAATTGTAGCTTCATCATTGAAAACAGATGCAGGAATAGCTATTTCAAAAAATGTAATGGAAGAAGTAGCGGAGAAGATATTAATGAGTTTAGGTTCTAAAACAGCACAGCGATTAATTCCGGTAGTTGGCGCAGTGATTGGCGGTACTATCAATTATCTTTTTATAAAAAGAGTTGCAGAGGCCGTGAAAGAAAAATACGGATCAGTTATTCAAATCTAAGCCTAATATTTGCCAATAAAAAAGCGGGTAGCTTTCGCAAACCCGCTTTAATCCTCTTCCTTCTCAGAGTTAAATATTTTTTGGATTAAACGCACCATGCTCCCTATCATTCTTATAATTTAAAGCATCGGCTTCATCAGTGTTATCTTTATCCATTTTACCCTCACGCATTTCCTTTATACTTAAGTTGGAATCGATATCATGCGATCGCTTGTCCTCCCGACTACTTAGTTCCTTGCTATCTTCCTGATGCCCTAAAAAACCAGGATCTACATCAGCATTTTCAAATGCTGCATCATTCTTAATTTCGCTATTGGGGTTATTCAAATCTTCGGTTTCCATAACAGTTAGTTTTAGTTACAGATATATAACAAACAAAATTCTTTAAGGTTTCGACTTATATTGATATTAATGACAGGAGCCGCATTGAAACCATCGGTTATTTTTGATTCTCAAGATTTCGCCGGTCATTTACTGAAGGGTATTGGCAAGATGATAGATAACAAAGTATAACTTGACTCAACCCACTAAATGATAAGTATCTTAATCGCATAAATCCAGAAATAATACTAGGTTTCCTATATTGCGCTAAACTTCACAAAATATGAGCACAATCCATATAGAGCCTAAAAAATTCAGTATTCTGGCGTTTATTATCAATTTGATTATTCCGCTAAGCTTTGGAGCAATTGGCGCATTTTTAACGCAGGTATCTGTAAAGACGTGGTATTTAACCATTAATAAACCATCATTTAATCCACCAAACTGGATCTTTGGACCGGTGTGGACATGCCTATACATTTTAATGGGTATATCAGCTTACCTGGTTTGGCAGAAAAAAGAACGAATAGCGCATTTTCCACGAACCATTGCCATATACTTTATACAACTTGTTTTAAACCTCTTATGGTCCTTCCTTTTCTTCTATTCTCATTTAATAGGAGCAGCATTTTATGAGATCATTGCCCTTCTTATTGCTATAATTATTACAGCGAGTGTATTTTACAAGGTAGACAGAACCGCCGGATTGTTATTCATTCCATATGTTGCATGGGTCAGTTTTGCAACGGTATTAACCTATACCATTTATAAACTGAACTAGATGGCAAAAGGATAAAAAAAACGTTAATTTTAACACGTGGTAAACCGGAAAATATATCTTTTTCTAATACTGGTATTCTGTACAGTTGCAGGTTATGGACAAAAAGTAGGTTTGGTTTTAAGTGGTGGGGGGGCTAAAGGTATCGCTCATATCGGCATTTTAAAAGCACTTGAAGAAAACCACATCCCCATAGATTATATTACCGGAACCTCAATGGGTGGGATTGTAGGGGCTATGTATGCAGCAGGGTATTCTCCGGCACAAATAGAAAAAATTGCATTGAGTAGTAATTTTCAAGACTGGGTTGGCGGACGGTATACAAGCGATTACAATTTCTTTTTTCAGAAAAAAAGCATAAATCCTTCTATTATAACCGCAAAGCTATCAATAGACACAAACCTCAGGTTAAATTTTCGCTCCAATCTGGTTAATGACATCCCCTTAAATTTTGCCTTACTGGAACTTTTCTCCCAAGCATCCGCCATTTCAAAAGACAACTTCGATAATCTTTTTGTTCCTTACAGATGTATGGTTTCAGATGTATTGTCGCAAACCAGTATTACAGTAAGCAAAGGTAGTTTGGCAGAAGCTGTAAGGGCAACCATGACAGTTCCTTTGATATACAGGCCTATTAAGTTGGACGATAAATACGTTTTTGATGGCGGATTGTACAACAACTTTCCAGCCGATGTAATGAAGAAAACTTTCAACCCTGATATTATGATCGGGTCTAACGTATCTTCAAAAATTTTTAATGAATACCCTAAAACAGGTGATGAGCGTTTAATGAGCCGCCTTATGGTGTTCATGTTCCTTTCAAAATCAGATTCAACATTGATTGGTAAAAATGGAGTGTACATTCAACCCGAATTAACGGCTTATTCAGTTTCTAATTTTAACCCAGTAGCAGCACTAATTAAACAAGGTTATAACGCTACCATTGCTCAAATGCCGCAAATAAAAGAAAAAATCAAGCGCAGAGTTGAGCAGGAAACCTTGATGGCTAAAAGAGACAGCTTCAACAATAAAAAGCCCAATTTGGTCTTTAGTGGAATCACGGTCTCCGGTGTAAATACACAGCAAAAAAAATACATAGAAAGACTGTTTAAAAGGGATCAAAAAACCTTTAATCTGAATGACATTAAAAAAGGCTATTACAAATTGGTAGCTGATGAAACTTTCGAAACTATTTATCCTAAAATATTATACAATCCGGTTACAGATAGCTATAACTTTGAGATCATTGCAAAACCACAAAAAAGCTTTACAATAGATTTCGGTGGAAATATTTCTACCAGGCCAATTAGCACTGTATATTTAGGTGCACAATACAATTACCTTAACAAGAAATCATATACGTTTGGCACTAACCTTTATTCAGGCAGATTCTACGAATCTGTGCAGCTCAGTGGCCGTATTGATTATCCTTCAAAATTACCTCTTTTTCTAGCTGCAGAGTTAACGTATAATCACTTTGATTATTACAATTCCAGCTCCATTTTCATCGAAAACCCCCATCCCACGTACATTGAACAAGCTGATAGAAAGGTAGGTCTTAAAATGGGAATACCCCTCAATCGCAATACGCGCATTACCTTGGGTACTTCTTTTATAAATAACAGCGACGAATATAGTCCTGATAACCAATACACTGTTGGCGACGAACTGGACAAAACCATTTTTAATTCCTCCAGATCTACATTTACATTTGAACAGAACACCTTAAACAGAAAGCAGTACGCAAATAAAGGGCGTAATTTCCTATTCAGCTTAAACTTTTTTGCTGGACGTGAGAGCTTTAGATCAGGGAACATCAAAATGAACCCTAACGTATTGAGCGCACTACCTACTACAAAGATGATTGTAATTAGCCAATACAGGCAATGGTTTAACCTAAAGGTTAGCGATGAAAACTATTTTTTTAAGAATGGAAAATACGTACTTGGCTATGCTACAGAAGGAGTGGTATCCAATCAACCATTGTTCAGCAATTACTATTCTACCTTGCTGGCAGCCCCTTCATTTTACCCATTGCAGGACA
>JANXVH010000080.1 GCA_025351765.1 Pedobacter sp. | reverse complement strand
AACACCAATTTGTTCATCAATCGCTTTTTTTCTATATTTCACAGGAAAAACTAAATGATAGAGCAAAAGTGTTTTATTAGGCCGTTTTGAAATGTGTCCATCCACGCTTTAAAGATATGAAAACTCTTCGTTTTCATACTTTCCGCTGTGACCCCGAGGCAAGCCTCGAGGAATTCTTTAGATTAACAAATAATGGGAGTGCCTCGATTTATCATGAAAAGGTTTCCGGAAAGAACACGGAGAAACCTGAACGCAAAAAGCTTTTATGAACCGTAAGAAAAAGTGATCAAGTTGTAGTCTGGAAGTTAGACCGGCTTGGTCGATCACCTGTTGGATTTAGTTGAACGGTTCCGAAGCAAGAAGTAAACTTTATCAGCCTGCATGACCACATTGATACGACTACAGCTACGGGGAGGCTTACTTTTAATCCTGATAGTAAAGCTTACCTTAGATATCTTTACTTTTTAAGCCTTTGAGAAGTTTTTTCCTAGCATCCAAAATGAATTGAATAAGTCTTCATTTAGAATATAATTTGCTTTTTCCAGTAATAACTTGGCGATGCAACTTACCCCAGTTTCTCAATTCAGTTAATAAGGGTTTCAAACTAGTTGAGTGTTCTGTAATGGTGTAATATACTTTGGGAGGAAAGGTATCATACACAGTTCTCGTAACCAGACCGTTTTCTTCCAGATCCTTCAATTCCTTGGAAAGCATTTTATCACTAATTCCAATTATCTCTTTGGTAATCTCTTTGAAACGCTTGGAGCCGCCAATTAAACTAATTATAATTTGCAATTTCCAGTTCCCACTGAGAACATGAAGCGCATCCTTTACTGCCATTAAATCGTTCCCGTTACAACTAATCACATCTTCCATTTACAAATCGCTTTAATAAGTACACTATCTAAAAAGTTAGCACTAACCTTTCGGTTATTAATAACCAACAGTTAGCTAATATAAATAAGTTTGTAATGTTTTACAAAATATATTGTTACAGCTTATGAAACGAATACTATTATTTGGTGCGACAGGCAGAACAGGTGGGTTGGTGATGAGCTATGCCTTAGAAAAGGGATATGCTATAACAGCACTGGTAAGAAATAAAGATAAAATAACTTTAAAACACCCAGATCTTAAGATTGTTCAAGGAAGCCCCACCAATGCGCAGGATGTTAAAAATGCAATGACTGGTTGTGATGTTGTTATCAGTACATTGAGCGCTTTGCCAGTAAAAGAAAGCATGAGCTTTAAAAAAATAACTCCTCCTCATATTCTAGAAACGTCTATTTACAATGCCTTAGTGGGGATGAAAGAACTGGGAATAGACCGGGTTATAACTCTTTCCTCTATAGGCGTGGGGGAAACATTTCGGCTAGCACCTTGGTTTATGCGCCTTTTTATTAAGATCAGTAATTTCAAGATCGTATTTGATGACCATAACAAGCAGGAAGCTTTGTTAATGAAATCAAGTTTAAACTGGACGATCGCAAGACCGGTAAGCCTGAACAATGATACCGATGAAAAGAATCTGGTGGTTTCTTATGAAGTGAGGCCATCACCCTTTAAGATTAGCAGAATGCTGCTTGCCAAATTTATGGTGGATAGCATCGATGATGAAACTTTATTTAAAAAGGCGCCAATATTATCTGAGAATTCCTAACCTGTCTATTTTATACCTATATAATCACCAATAGATGAAACTATTTAAACCCATATTATTAGGAGAAAAACAATTAAAAAACCATATCGTAATGGCCCCTATGACTAGGGGCCGCGCTACGCCGGAAGGAATTGTTCAGGGTATGACTGCTATATATTATGGTCAACGAGCTACTGCAGGCCTGATTATTACCGAAGCGACAAATATATCTCAACAAGCTACTGGCAGCCCTTTTACACCGGGTATTTATAATCAAGAGCAAATTATAGCCTGGAAAAAAGTAACTGAAGAAGTGCATACTGCCGGGGGTACGATCTATATGCAATTATGGCACACTGGCCGGGTTGGCCACTCAATTGACCGAAATGGTACCTTGCCGGTAGCGCCATCTGCAATCTCCATTCCAGGACAACAGCATTTTACCACCCATGGGTTAAAACCATACGAAGTACCGGCAGAACTGTCCACCTCAGAAATCAAACAGATTATCGAGGATTACCGACAAGCAGCGATAAATGCGAATGAAGCTGGTTTTGATGGCGTTGAACTCCACAGTGCTTTTGGCTACTTACCCAATCAATTTTTAGTCGACGGTGCAAATAAAAGAACAGATGGTTATGGCGGCAGTGTATTTAATAGGAGCCGTTTTGTCTTGGAGGTAATGGAGGCATTGATCAGCGTTTGGGGTCCAGATAAAGTCGGCATTAAGCTATCACCGAGCAACTACTTTAATGGAATGACAGAAAGTGATCCTGTAAAATTATATAACTATTTGATCGGAGAGCTAAATGAGATGCCGCTTGCTTATCTGCACTTAATGCAGCCAATGGCGATGTTCCCATTAGATGCATTTCCGCAATACCCAAGGGATGTATTGACTGCTTTTGCAAAATTATTTGAAAGACCGATAATGGTCAATAGTGGCTATACTATGGAAACAGCTGAAAGCGAGTTAATTAAAGGCCGTGCGGAATTAGTATCCTTTGGTACACTTTATATTGCCAATCCTGATTTAGTTGAACGGTTTAAAAGAAATGCAGACTTGAATCAACCAGATCAAACCACGATGTACGGCGGCCAGGAGAAAGGCTATATCGATTATTCATTTTTGAAAGCATAATGCTATAAAACGGATTATTCAGAGAATGCCACATCCAGGATTCAGTGCAATTTGTTTTCTATGCCCCAATGCGAGCGGATAATGTACTGAAATTCTTTGGCAGAGACCTTTAAACTTGAGATGTAATACCGGACAGCCTGCTCTTGGTGCAAAATTCGCTATGGGAAATAGGAATCTTAGTTCCTTGGGGGAATAAAGGAATGAACTATCAGGTACGGCCCTATTGACCATACAATGAGATTCTTTGGATCTTAATATAAAAGTATTAGCAGGGATATTAGTATACAAAAACTTATAAGATACCATTCTAGGCAAAGTGCGTAATAAATAATTACTGACGGCAACGCCAGTAACTCCAAGAATGGGATTTCTCCCGGCGATGGGGCTTCTCACTCTAATGATAAACAGACTTGCGACAGGTTCAAAAGTAGTTGTATAGATTCCGCATCAATGATTAAAGGTATTCACCGCATTTCCTGGAAATGAAAAAGTAAAAAGAATGATTAATGAGGTATTAAAATGAGTAGTGAGAGTGGCAGTCAACCTTTCATTGACAAGGAAATTATATTTAATAATTACACCTAATATGGCCGTCCTAAAGCCTATGGCATGGTTTTGGTTATTGTGTAACTAGCTAATCCTCAAATTTCTTAGGTTGAATAAATATATACGCAAAAGTTTAAAAGTTATCTTATGGGGGGTTGCCAGTATTATTATATTGGTGGTATTACTTGCGCTTTCTTTAAACCTCCCCGCCGTTCAAAACTTTGTGAAAGATAAAGCGATTAGTTATCTAAAAAACAAAACAAAAACAGAAGTCAGGCTTGAAAGTATCCATATAGCGCTTCCTAAGGACGTTGTTTTAAACAAATTCTATATTGAAGATAAAAAGGGTGATACGCTCCTTTATGCCCAAAAGCTTACGGTAGATATAAGTTTGCTGAAACTTTTGAGTAATAAATTGGAGATCAATAACATCTCGCTTCAAAAAATTAGAGCTAATGTAGCACGTATAAACCCTGATTCTAACTTTAATTTTTCCTTTTTAGTGGACGCATTTATGTCTGAGCAAACAAAACCTGAAAAACAGGTAAGCAAAGACAGCACTTCCACGTTGAAATTTTCTATTGATAAAGTTAGTTTCGAAGACATCGGTATCAATTATCATGATGATGTTGCCGGCAACGACCTTAAACTAAACCTCGGCGAATTCAATGCAAAATTGAAGGATTTTGATTTGGCCAATCAACATTATGTCATCAAAACCTTATCTCTAAAAAACACCTTTGTTAAATACCTGCAGCAAAAACCGCTTACAGAACTGGCTGCTCATATTAAAAATAGCATTGATACCACAAAAACTGATTCAGGTAAGCTGCCCCTTATAGAAGTACAGGATTTTTCATTTGAGAAGATTAAAGTTGATTTTGACGACCAAACCTCGGGCATGAACGCCTTGGTTGATCTAAATAGTCTGGAACTGGAAAAACTAGTTATGGATTTGACCAACAACAATTATAAGCTTGCTACCGGAAAAATCAACAACACACTTGTTGATTTTAAAATGCCAGGTAGCAAAGCCACCGTAAACTTAAATGAGTTTTCGCTGGGCGACTTGGTTGCTGATGTAAAAAACGGAAAATATAGCCTGAATGAAATAGCATTGAATAAGTCGACCGCCCTGTTTGCTATGAGTACGGTTAAACTTGCAACCTCATCTTCAAATACAGAGAGCACCACCAAAAGTACCCCGCTTTCTTTAACTGTAAATAAATTGAGCCTTGTCGAAAACAATATTCAGTTCGACAATATGGCTATAAAACCTGTTAAGGGCATGGACTTTAAACATTTAAAGATCAGTAATTTTGGGCTTGTTGCCGAAGCCTTAGGTTACAGTGCAAGTGGTATAAGAGTAAAAGTTAAGTCTGGCTCGTTCCATGAAAAAAGCGGATTTCAATTAAATAAATTACAAGGAAATGTGGTGTATTCCGACAAGCAGATCCTTATTGAAAATTTACTGGCTAAGACACTTAATACCACTATAGAAAACAACACAAAGTTAGCATTCACTTCACTGGAAGATCTTACCAAACACCCTGAGCGCGTAAAGATTGCCATGAATTTAAGTAATACGGTAATAGGACTTAAAGACGCCACTTATTTTAGTGATGCTGTGCCCGCGAATTACCGCAATGAAAAAATTAGGGTTAACGCAGTTGTTAATGGCTACATGAGCAATCTTAGTATTCCTAAACTGCAGGTTACGGGCTTAAAAAGTACTTACATTGATGTAAGCGGAACGGTTAAGGGTTTGCCTGAGGTGAATAAAACTTATCTGGACTTGAACATTAAAAAGTTCTCTATTACAAAACGAGACCTGTTGATTGTGATTCCTAAAAAATCTTTACCGGCTTCCCTCGAATTGCCAAATGTGATTGCAGCAAATGGAAAATTTAAAGGGTCTATGACTAACTTTAATACGGCCCTAAGTATCAGTACTGATATGGGATCGGCAAAACTTGTGGCCAAAATGAAAGGTTCGAAAAGCAGGGAACAATATGCAGCTAATATTAGCCTTAATAACTTCAATGTTGGCAGGTTGTTAAAAATGCAGCCTAAATTAGGAAGGATCACAGCAAAGGCTACCGTTAGCGGTACCGGACTGGATATGAAAAAAGCTTCGGCAAAGGTGAATGCACAGGTAATAAGTGCTTATTATAATAAATACACTTTCAGAGACTTGCTGCTGAGCGGTAATTACTCCAACCAAAAGCTAAACTTGAAAAGCAGCATGGCCGATTCCAATGCTAATTTTAGCTTAACTGCTTCAGTAAATTTGGCCGGTAATTATCCCTCAGTTAAAGCCGACCTAAACCTGAAACAAGTAGACCTCCAGAAACTGAATTTTAGTACTACTGAATTTAAACTTGCGGGATTGGTTACAGCTGATATTAAGACTGCTGATCCTGATTATTTAAATGGGGATATTAGCATTAGAAGTTTGCAGCTGGTAAAAGAAGGGAAGAAGTTTAATCTTGACACCATTGATGTACACTCAGAGGCTTCAGCAGAACATAACCTATTAACTTTAAAATCTGAGGTATTGAGTGCTCGTGTAGATGGCAAATATCAGATCACCAATTTGGGGAGTGCATTTATTAACCAAATTAATAAGTATTATCAGTTTGGTGAAGTCACCAAAATTCCTGATCAGCGCTTTAGATTTAGCATGACCTTTTACAACCCTAAATTTTTAAGCAACCTGATCCCTGCATTAACTACGTTTTCTCCATCTAGCATGAGTGGATTAATTGACACAAAGAAAGACAGTTTATTAATGTATGCTTTTTTTCCTCAGTTGGTATATAGTGGTTATAAAGTAGACAGCTCTAAACTGAATATCGACAACAACAATCAGCGACTAAACTATAAACTAACGATTAAAAGTGTTCAGAGTCCGTCTATCGCTTTATACAACTCAGAAATCAGCGGTAGCGCAGCAAATAATTTATTGGGACTTAATCTGTTCTTGCGCGACAGTAAAATGAGAGACAAATATGTTCTGGCTGGTAATTTCAAATCTTTGAATAAAAATTACCAGTTTAGTTTTGACCCAAACAAATTATTATTGGATTACCAAAAATGGGCAGTATCAGCAGACAATTATCTTCAATTTGGGAAGTCGGGTATCTTGGCCCACAACTTTAACCTAAGTCAGGGTGGTCAGGTGCTTCGAGTTAACAGCACTGATAATACACCAAACTCGCCGCTTACTGTTGAATTCAAAGATTTCAGAATTGAGACTTTAACTAAATTTGCTAAGCAAGATACTGCACTTGCAGGAGGATCTATTAACGGTATTGTAAACGTAAAAGACTTGATTAGCAATCCTAAGTTTGAAGCAAACCTAACGGTAGATCAGTTGCGCTATCAAAAAGACCAGCTTGGAACATTACGCATTGGAGTGAACAACAATACCGCAAATGCTTTCGAAACAAATATTGCTTTAACGGGAGTGCATGAAATCAGACTTAATGGATTCTATTACGCCAATACAGAAAAGGCGTTGGATTTTACATTAAACATAGACAAGATAGACTTAAAGTCGCTGCAAAGCCTCTCTATGGGACAGATTAAAAATGGATCAGGCACCATTACTGGGCAGCTAAGTGTTAAGGGTGCTTTATTGGCGCCAAAAGTACTGGGAGATATCAAATTTAACCAGGCTGCATTTACTGCCAACTATGTAAACTCCTATTTTAGGATGCCTAATGAAACCATCAGTTTTACCAATGCAGGTGTGAACTTTAACGATTTTACTGTATTAGATTCATTGGGTAAAAAATTTACTGTTAATGGTGGCATCCTGACTTCCGATTACACCAATTTTAGGTTTAACATGGATATTGCTTCAGATAATTTCAGGGTGATGCACTCTAGTGCTGCTGATAATGACATAATTTACGGTACTGTTTTCCTAACCAGCAACGTTAAAGTACGGGGTGATTTAAACCAGCCCAATGTAGACATGGCTGTAAAGGTGGAAAAAGGCACTAAGTTTTATTTTGCTATGCCGGTTAATGATCCGTCAATAATTGATCAGGAGGGAATTGTACAATTCATAGACGCAGATGCTGCTCCTTTTAACGGGCAAAAAGCGTTGAATGGAGATAGTATCAGCAAATCGCCAATTAAAGGAATTAGTTTAAGCGCTAACCTAACAGTAGATCCTGAGGCAGAATTAAACGTGGTAGTAGATCCTTCAAATGGTGATGCCTTGAAAGTTAGAGGGGATGCCAATCTGGTAGCAACCATGGATCCAAGCGGCAAAACAAGCTTAACGGGCAGATATGAGATTACAGACGGTTCATACAACTTATCGGTAGGCCCACTGGGCAAGAAGGCATTTAAATTGGTAAAAGGTAGCACGATTGTATGGACGGGCGATCCAATGTCGGCCAATGTAAATCTTACCGCACTATATGAGGTCAATGCTGCCCCAATAGATTTATTGAATGACCCTACAAATATCCCCGCAAAAACTAAGCTGCCGTTCCAAGTTTACCTGATGATGAAAGATGAGTTATTGAAACCATCAATATCTTTCCGTTTGGATTTACCGGAGAATGAGCGAGGAGCTTTAGGCGGTGAAGTTTATACTCGGCTACAACGTGTAAACCAGGACGAAAATGAATTGAACAAACAAGTATTTGCATTGCTTGCACTAAATAGATTCCTTGCCGAGAATCCATTTCAAAGTTTAGCCAGCGGCGGTGGTGGGGTATCAACCCTGGCACGTTCAAGCGTAAGCAAACTGCTTACTGAGCAGTTGAATAACCTGGCTTCTGATTTAATTCAGGGTGTTGACATCAACTTCGGTGTAAACTCATCAGAAGATTATTCAACCGGATCACTGGAGCAAAAAACAGATTTGGAGGTTGGGTTATCTAAGAAACTATTGAACGACAGGCTAACTGTTACTGTTGGTAGTTCTTTCGGGCTGGAAGGTCCTCCAACTCAAAATCAGAAATCGACCAACATCGCCGGAAATGTAAACGTAGAATATGCGCTTTCTGCTGATGGAAGATATAGACTAAGGGCTTATAGACGTAACCAGAATGAGGGTGTGGTTGAAGGCCAGATTATTGAAACAGGGCTTGGTTTTGCATTGGTGGTTGATTACAATAAGTTCAAAGAAATTTTTCAGAAGAAAGAGACGCGGGAACAAAGAAAGGCAAGGAAACAAAATAACCAGGAGCGCGAACTAGAGAACAAAAATAAGGAAGCAGAAGAACAGAAATTAAAAAATGAAAAACCTATATAGACTTTTATCATTCCTGTTTGTATTTACAGTTATTACGTCTTGTAGTAGCACGCGTGGGTTAAAGTCCGGGCAAGTACTTTATACTGGAGCCGAAGTAAAGATTAATCCGGATACTTCTAAAAGAATTGTTGATCAAAAGTATGTGAGAACCACACTTATGGGCAAAACAAGACCGAAGCCGAATAAATCTTTTTTAGGCTTTAAATACAAACTGTTCTTTTACAATTTGGCAGGTGAACCTAAAAAGCCAAAAGGATTTAAGAATTGGTTGAGAACTAAGTTAGGAGAACCCCCTGTTTTATTAAGTGAGGTTAAGATAAAATACAATAATGACGTACTAACAAGTTATCTGATCAGTCAGGGTTACCTGCAATCTGTAGTTACGGGAGACACTGTGGTTAAAGGTAAAAAAGGCAGGGCTATTTATACCGCACTTACTGGGCAACGATATAAGATAAATAGCATCAGCTTTCCTAAGGACAGCGGTAATCTGACTCACATTATTGACCAGCACAAAGACGAAACCTTGCTAAAGGTAGGCAACTTTTACGACCTTGATGTATACAAAAATGAAAGGATCAGGATTGACAATGACCTTAAAGAAACCGGGTATTTTTATTTTAGTCCGGATTATCTGATCCTTCAGGTAGATAGTACCATCGGTAAAAATCTGGTAGATATTAGGCTGCGGGTAAAAGACATTGCACCAGATGCAGCCTTAAAACCTTATACGATTAAAAACATCAACATCTATCCAAGTTATACAATACGTACAGATAACGAATTGAGAAAACTGGAGCCATTGAAATATAAGGACTTCAATATTTACGATAATAAAAATACGTTTAAACCAGGAGTGTTTGATAGACTGGTTTTCTTTAAAAAAGATGAACTTTACAACAGAAAAGATCATAACCAATCGCTCAATAGAATGGTTAATATTGGTGCATTTCAAAATGTTAAGGCTGAGTTTTTGCCTATAGACAGTTTTAAAAATAACCAACTGGACCTTAATATTTACCTTACACCGTTAAAGAAGAATTCGCTTTCGTTTGGTATAACCGGCACCAGTAAATCCAACAACTTTGTTGGCTCTGAAGTGAAACTTACGCAAACTACGAGAAACCTTTTTAGGGGAGCAGAGATTCTTGAGGTTAGTGCAAGTGGGGGCTTTGAAACGCAGGTTAGCGGGAAATCTGCCCAAAACTTGAACTCTTATTCCCTGACAGGAGAGGCAAAATTAACATTTCCAAGATTTATAGTACCCTTCTATAGACCAGGTAGTACCAATACGTTTATTCCTAAGACCATCACTTCTGTGTCTTATCAACTTTTAAATAGAGGATCTTTATATACGTTAAACAGTTTTAAGGGCGAATTTGGTTACAGTTTTAAAGAAAACCAATATAAGGAGCACATTTTTAACCCAATATCTATAAACTACGTTCAACCAATAATTGGTAAGAACGTGGACACTTTACAACTTTTTGATTCGATTCCCGGCTTAAGGTATACACTTCATAAACAATTGATTATAGGTAGCAATTACAATTTTACCTATACCAATCAAATGGAACAATCTCGCCGAAACAATATGTATTTTAATGGTACTATAGAAACCGGAGGAAATGTTTGGGGCTTGTTCACACCCAAGAATTCAAAAGGAGAAAAATCGATATTTGGTGTTCCTTTAAACCAGTTTGTAAGATTAGAAACAGACTTTAGAGACTACTACAAGGTAAATCGTGGGGTAACCTGGGCAAACCGCTTAAATATTGGTTATGGTTATGCATATGGCAGCAGCACCTCCCTCCCTTTTGTTAGGCAATTTTTTTCAGGGGGAAGTAATGACATACGGGCTTTTAAAGCGCGCGCATTAGGCCCTGGAACTTATAAAGTATCGGATACCATCCAATTTGCAGATCAGGGAGGTGACATCAAATTAATGTTGAACAGTGAGCTACGATTTAAAATAGTTAGCGTATTGTATGGTGCCATATTTGCAGATGCCGGGAACATTTGGCTAAGAAAAGAAGACAAGGGCATTCCGGCTACGTCATCAAGTCCTGCAATTGAAGGAAGGCCTGGGTCGGAGTTCAAGTTTAAAAATGTTTTGAATGAACTGGCTGTTGGTACAGGCGCCGGACTCCGGTTAGATGCTACCATCTTTGTGATTAGGCTGGATGTAGCCTTTCCAGTTAGGAAACCTTACCTTCCTGAAGGACAGCGTTGGGTACTTGACCAAGTCTCTTTTGGAAGCAAGAGTTGGAGAAGAGAGAATTTAATCTATAATATTGGCATTGGTTATCCTTTTTAAAGAATGAAGATTTTGAGTAAAATAAAGTGTTTTTTTATGGCTACCTATCACTTATTTGTAGCGGCAGGTAAGGGTTTTATAGAAGATAAGGTAATGAAGCTAAGCGCAGCATTAGCTTATTATACTATATTTTCCCTCACACCATTAATTATCATTATAATATCAGCAGCTACCTTATTTCTGGGCGACCGCATGGATCCTGGATCTGAGTTGTTCTCTGAAATAAGCCAAATGGTTGGATCTGATGCGGCAGCTCAGTTGAAGTCGTTCGTAGATCAGTCTAATTTGAGTGACAAAAGCTCTTTTGGCTTGGCTATCGGGATAATTACACTTGTTATAGGAGCTACTGCGATATTTATTGAAATACAGGATAGCATCAACCAAATTTGGAAAGTTAAAGCGGTGCCAAAACGTGGGTGGAAAAAATTGATCACCAATAGGTTGCTCTCTTTTTCATTGATTGCCTCATTAGGGTTTTTATTGCTGGTATCTCTTGTGCTTAATAGTATTGTAGTAGGTATTGGCGATAAACTTGCCAATTATGCTACAAAAATTGGAATAGAAAGAGTATCAGCACTTTTTATGCTAATAGTAACCAATACACTTACCCTGGCAGTAGTTACCTGTATATTTGCTATCATCTTTAAGGTACTACCGGATGTTGATTTGAAATGGAAGCCGGCAATTGTTGGGGCTTTATTTACGGCTATTCTTTTTAGCCTGGGTAAATATGTAATAGGGGTATATATTGAGAAGGGTAATCCAGGCTCCACATTTGGTGCTGCAAGCTCCATTATTGTGATATTGGTTTGGATTTACTATACATCCATTATACTTTATTTTGGGGCAGAATTTACACAAGCTTATGCAGAAAAGTTCGATAAAGGAATTTCGCCAAGTAAATATGCAGTGCATACTAAAATCATTATAGTTGAAAAGAAAGTAGATGTACTGCCACCTCAGCATCCTGAAGAGACAAAAATTAAAGAAGAAAGTTAGGCAGATTCAACAAGTTCCTCAACAGTATCTTTCTCTACCCTTAAATTTCGGATAATATGTTGCTGCCTGTCGGGCGTGTTTTTACCCATATAGTATTCCAGCAGATTCTTAATCGTTTGATCTTTTAAGATCACGGGATCAAGCCGGATGTCTTTACCTATGAATAAGCCAAACTCATCTGGCGAAATTTCTCCTAGTCCTTTAAACCGAGTGATTTCAGGTTTGTTTCCTAATTTTACTATTGCCTTCTTTCGCTCGTCCTCACTGTAGCAATAAATAGTTTCTTTCTTATTACGTACACGAAACAACGGTGTTTGCAAAATGTAAACATGACCGGCACGAACCAAGTCAGGAAAAAACTGCAGAAAAAAAGTCATCATCAACAGCCTGATGTGCATACCATCCACGTCGGCATCTGTAGCAATTACAATATTGTTGTAATGCAAGCCTTCCAGTCCGTCTTCAATATTCAGGGCATGCTGTAATAGATTGAATTCCTCATTCTCATAAACCACCTTTTTCGTAAGCTCATAGCAATTTAATGGCTTGCCCTTTAAGCTGAATACAGCCTGACAATCCACATCTCTTGATTTGGTGATAGATCCTGAAGCAGAATCACCCTCGGTAATAAATAATGTAGTCTCGTAACGTTTATCGTGTGTACTGTTAAAATGTACTTTACAGTCCCTCAGTTTTTTATTATGCAATGACGCTTTTTTAGCCCTGTCATTAGCCAGTTTCTTGATACCTGCAATGTCCTTACGCTCTCTTTCTGACTGCAAGATACGTTTCAACAAGGCATCAGCCACGTCAGAATGTTTATGAAGATAATCATCCAGCTCTTTCTTAACGAAATCGTTGATGAATGTACGTACGGAAGGGCCTTCTGGCCCCATGTTTTGGGAGCCCAGTTTGGTTTTGGTTTGCGATTCAAATACAGGTTCCTGTACACGCACTGATACTGCAGCTATAATAGAGGCCCTGACATCAGATGCATCAAACTCCTTTTTATAAAACTCACGAATCGTTTTTACCACCGCTTCTCGGAAAGCCGCCTGGTGTGTTCCGCCTTGAGTGGTATGCTGACCGTTTACAAAAGAGTGATAATCCTCACCATATTGCTGACCATGCGTCATTGCCACCTCAATATCATTACCTATTAGGTGTATAATTGGGTAGCGAAGCTCTTCAGGTTTATTGAATTTTGAAAGAAGATCATACAAGCCCCTTTCAGAGAAATATTTTTGGTTATTGAAATTAACAGTTAAGCCCGTATTTAGGAAAACATAATTCCAGATCATACTTTCTACAAAATCAGAAATGTAATGGTAGTTCCTAAAAATACTTTCATCTGGATAAAAAGTTATTGCAGTACCATTACGCTGAGTAGTATCAATGATATCGTGCTCCAGGATGATCTCACCTTTAGAAAACTCAACTTTTTTAGTTTTACCATCACGATAAGACTGCACCACAAAATTTGCAGAAAGTGCATTAACGGCCTTAGTACCGACACCATTTAAACCTACCGATTTCTGAAAAGCATTGCTATCGTATTTACCACCCGTGTTGATCTTTGATACACAATCTATAACCTTACCTAAAGGAATACCCCGGCCAAAATCCCTTACATTTACTTTAGAATCTGACACAGTAACGTCTATCGTTCTACCAGAGCCCATAACAAACTCATCAATAGAATTATCAACAATTTCTTTGAGTAGCACATAGATTCCATCATCTTGTGCAGAACCATCTCCCAGCTTACCGATATACATACCCGGACGCAGCCTGATGTGTTCTTTCCAGTCGAGAGATCTGATACTATCGTCGTTATAAATAGGTTCTGCCATGATGTTGGTGAGTGTTTTACAAAAATAACCGAATAACCTTTCCAATCAACTACAAAGTTTCAACAAATACACATTTCACGGGGATATTTTCTAATTTAGTTCGCCGATCAACAATCATGGAATCAAAAAAACAGCTTTCTCTTTTCGACTTGTCTATGATAGTTGTTAGCCTGGTAATTGGTATGGGAATATTCAGGACCCCAGTTAATGTTGCCAAGGCGGCACAAATTCCGGAGCTTTTTTTCCTGGCTTGGATTGTTGGTGGTTTCATCGCTTTATGTGGTGCTTTATCGTATGCGGAGATCGGTTCCCGCTTTCCCATAACCGGGGGTTATTACAGGATCTTCTCAGAATTTTACCACCCCTCAATTGCCTTCGCCATCAACTGCATTATTGTAGTTTCTAATGCTGGGTCTGTAGCAGGGGTAGCGCTAATCGGCGCCGAATATTTCAGCAAAGTAATTTTACCGCTAGAAATGCAGACGGAGACCTGGCGGATCATTATTGCTGCCATAACCATCCTTTTGTTTTACTTCCTAAACCTCTTTGGATTGAGGGTAAGCTCTAAAACACAAAATGTACTTTCCATCATTAAAATGCTTATGGTGATCACGCTAATCGGTGCCGTATTCGTTGGTGCAGGATCTGAAACTGCTGCGCCGGTTTTTAAAACGGCAACCGGACTTGCAGCCAATTGGTTCGACTATGGAAAGGCATTAGGCGTATGCCTCATTGCCATCTCCTTTACTTTTGGTGGATATCAGCAAACCATTAATTTTGGGGGCGAGATTAAAAATGCTAAAAGGATCCTGCCACGCGGCATCATTATCGGACTGGCAATTATCATTACCTTATATCTCGCTATCAATTATGCGTATGTAAACGTAATTGGTTTTGAACAGCTTAAGTCATCAGAAAGCATCGCAGCAATACTTGCGGGCAAAATATTCGGACCAGTAGGTTTTACTTTATTATCTGGGTTGATCTATCTTTCTGTATTGGGCTATGTAAATGTAAATCTACTCAGCAACCCAAGGGCTATGTATGCCATGGGCGAAGAAAAAGCACTCCCCGCTATATTCATTAAAAAAAGCAAGAAAACAGATGTAATGTATGTTAGCCTTACTGTGTTTGCCATTATTGCCATTCTTACGCTATTTTACGCGCAAACATTTGATAAGATTTTGAATTATACCATCTTTTTAGATTGTATTGGTATGGCCACCTCTGTTGCCACTATTTTTATGCTAAGGAAACGTACCGCTCATCTGGATAAAACGACCATTTTTACGATGAAATTATATCCCTTATTACCTCTTATTTTTATTGCAGCTTACTTATTTGTGGCGGTAAGTATTTATAGTGACGACCCTAAAGCCGCCATAAATGGTTTGCTCATTTTTGTTGCCTTTATTATTATATATTTTATCAATCGTTTTTTTAATAAAACTAAAGCAAAGCATTCAATTTGATTATTCCAATAAAACAGCTCCCATTAAGAAAACAAATTGCGTATGCATCAGGTATGATGGGCTGGAGTATGATGAGTAATATCATCATCGTAATGTTGCCCTACTTTTATTTGCCGCCAAACAACTCCGGGTTAACACCACTTGTTCCGCAATTGTTGGTTTTCGGCGCTTTTAATATCTTATCGCTTATAGCGGCTTCGGGTAGGTTATTTGATGCCATTTACGACCCTTATATTGCATCGGTGAGCGACGGGAGTAAAAATCCTAAGGGGCGCAGAATTCCCATTATGCAATATGCCATCTTACCAGCTGTTATTTTTTGTTCCTTAGTCTTCTACCCCCTAGTAAAAGGCGAAAGTGTGCTGAACGGATGGTGGCTAACCTTTGTACTGGCAGGTTTCTTTATTTCTGTAACCACTTATATCATCCCTTATAATGCGCTTTTGGCGGAACTTACGCATACACCCGAACAGAAAGTTAAGCTCTCCACCTATCAGCAGGTTGGTTTTGTACTAGGTATGATTGTAGCTGGACTGGTAAATAATTATACAGATCTTATCCAGGCTTATTTTGGCGTAGCAGATAGATCGCTGGCGCTACAATATACCATCTGGACATTAAGCGTTTTTGCAGGGCTGGTGATGATCCTGCCAGTAATTTTTATAAAAGAAAAAGAATATACAGAGGCTAAGCCCACACATATTGCGCTGTTACCGGCTATAAAAAACACATTTCGAAATAAGAACTTCAAGTATTACCTGATTTCAGATTTTGCATACTACATCGCACTAAGTATCATTTCAAGTGGGTTATTGTTCTTTGTTACTGTACTACTGAAACTGCCGGATTCTGATGGCGGAAAGTTCATGGGTGTTATGGTTCTGCTCTCGCTATTGTTCTACCCGTTTATTAATTATGGCGCCAAAAAGTTTGGTAAAAAGAGTTTAGTGTTATGGGCTTTTGTAGTGCTGTGTTTAATATTTGTGACCATCTATTTTCTTGGTAAACTTCCATTCCCACCTGCAATGCAGATGCTGATTTTGGTTATAATGGCCTCCTTTCCATTGGCGGCTTTAGGCATTTTGCCAAATGCAATACTTGCAGATATAGCGCAACAGGACACTGTAGAGACAGGCGAAAACCATGAGGGAATGTTCTTTGCCGTTAAATATCTTTTTGTTAAACTAGGCCAAACAATGGGTATAGCCATATTTGCTATGTTAACAGTTTATGGCAAAGATCCCGGAGACGATTACGGCCTGCGTTTAAATGGGGTAGTAGGCTTTGTACTTTGTGTGCTGGCATTACTATTTTTTAGCCGGTTTAAAGAACCAAAACTACCTGTAAGTTAAGTATATAACTATAAATAAGCCAGAAAAGCAAAAACCGAAAGTATTGCGTACCTTTGTGCCCAGAGCAAAAACTAAGGCTCTTTTTATACATTAAATACACGTACAATTGTTATTCGAAGAATTAAACCTGATTGAGCCTATTTTAAAAGCGCTGCAAACAGAAGGTTACACACAACCAACTCCAATACAAGAACAATCTATCCCGAGCATATTACAAAAGAAAGATCTTTTAGGCTGTGCCCAAACTGGTACCGGTAAAACTGCTGCCTTTGCAATTCCAATGTTGCAGTTATTAAGTAAGCCTCATAGCAATACCAAGGTACATAAAACCATCAAGGCGTTGGTATTAACACCAACACGGGAACTGGCCATACAAATTGAAGAAAGCTTTAAAGCGTATGGTAAAAACCTACCAATCCGTCATTTAGTGATCTTTGGCGGAGTTGGACAGAAAGCACAAACTGATGCATTGCAAAGAGGTGTAGATATTCTGGTTGCTACTCCTGGTCGCCTTTTAGACCTAATGAACCAAGGTTTCATCAACCTTAAGGATGTAGAGATATTTGTACTTGACGAAGCAGACAGAATGCTGGACATGGGTTTTATTCATGATGTTAAGAAAGTAATCCTGAAGCTTCCTGTGGTTAGACAGACCTTGTTTTTCTCGGCTACTATGCCAAAAGAAATCCAAGCACTTGCTGATACTATTTTAAGAAACCCTGTAAAAGTTGAAGTTACACCAGTATCATCAACAGCTGAAAAAATACAGCAACAGATCTTTTTTGTTGAAAAAAATGACAAGAAAGACTTATTACTACACCTTTTAAAAGATAAGACTATTGAAACCGCACTTGTTTTTGCGCGGACTAAACACGGTTCTGACCGTATAGTTAAGGATCTTATTAAAGTTGGTATAAAAGCAGAAGCAATACACGGCAATAAATCTCAGAACGCGCGACAAAGGGCTTTGTCTAATTTCAAAGCTAAAATAACACGTATCCTGGTAGCCACAGACATCGCTGCCCGTGGTATTGATGTTGATGAGCTGGCACATGTAATCAATTACGAATTACCTAATGTTCCTGAAACTTATGTGCATAGAATTGGCCGTACTGGTCGCGCAGGATTAAGTGGAACTGCCTTCTCTTTCTGCGATCCTGAAGAAAAAGAATTTCTGGATGATATTGAAAAGCTAATTGGTCTAAAAATACCTGTTACCGAAGATCATCCTTTTGCAATGAGCTGGCAAAGCTTACTTAGCGGAGCTGCAGCAGCGAAAGCTAACGGTAAAGCGAAACCTACCAGAGGAGGAAGACCTGAGCGTAATGCAAGGCCAGCAGCCGGAGGGGGTGCTTCTAAGCCAAATGGAGCAAGACCAGAAAGGACCGAAAGGCAACCCAATCTAAGTGGTGCTAAAAGAAATCCTAATAGCGGAAGCAGGCGCTGGAGCAGCAAAAAGACGTCTAGCTAATTGTAAAAAATAAACCGTTCTGTTCTACGTCTGCATAATTGCGCAGAAAAAGCGCAATGAAGCTAGGCCTTATCACAGAAGGTATATTTTATTACCGATCAGCTCCGAAATAAGTAATCTAATAAGGGAAGCAAATTTTGCTTCCCTTGTTAGATTTAAAATAATATTATTAAAACCTACCACCAAGCTCCCTCCCCTCCTTTACTTTGCGACATAAAAAATTATGCTTGCTAAGAGAAGGCCTAGCGTCATTGCGCTTTCTCTGCGCAATTATGCAGACTTCGAAGAGGAATGCATAATTTTTCCTAGCAAAAAATCTTCAATTATCTTGCAGTGTTATTAGGCCTGGCATACACCATTTGCATTACATTGATGTTCCTCATTTCAAATGCCGCTTCGCAATAATTAAAGTAATAACGCCATTTTCTAATAAACCGATCATCATAACCCAATTCCTTAATCTCCGCAACATTCTGATTGAACTGCTCATACCACAACCTTAAAGTTTTAGCATAATCTAACCCTAGATCTTTCAAATCTACCATAGTAAGTTCACTGGTCTTATTGATGGATTGATTGATCTTTGCTACAGATGGGAGTAACGATCCAGGGAAGATATGTTTCTGAATCCAATCTACGCCTTTACGAAGGCTGTCATAACGAGAATCAGGACTAGTTATCACCTGGAAAGCAAAAATACCATCAGGCTTAAGCAAACTATTTACTTTAGAAAAATATTCCTCATAATAATTATGCCCAACAGCTTCCAGCATTTCAATGGATACAATCTTATCAAACTTACCGGTAAGATCGCGGTAGTCCATTATAATCACCTGTACTTTATCAGTTAAACCTTCAGCTGTCACACGCTCAGCAGCCATTTTCTGCTGCTCTATTGATATGGTTACAGAGGTAACCTTACAACCATAATTCTTGGCCATATAGATCGCATTCGCGCCCCATCCACTACCAATTTCCAATACATGATCAGTTTTTTGCAAATGAAGCTGATCACAAAGGCGTTGATATTTCGCATACTGTGATTCCAATAAAGACACCCCTTCCTTAAAAAAATAACCGCTGGAGTAAGTCATCGTAGAATCAAGGAAAGTTGCAAAAAACTCATTGCTCAAATCGTAATGCTCAGAAATATTCTTCTGCGACCCAGATATGCTGTTGGATCTGCCATTATGGTAGATCCGGTTTAACCATTTAAACAAATTTAGTGAAAGCACTTTCCCTTTGCTACCCGATACAGAGGGCGCATTGTCTACATTCAAAAGCACCCATTTTATTAATTTAGTAATATCATTCGTATACCACAAACCATCCACATAGGCCTCACCAAAACCAATATCACCATAAAGCACCAAAGCCTTAAAGAATTCATCGTACCTGATATGGATTTCTGCTTTTAGTTTAGCGTGCTCATCACCAATCTGAATAAATTCACCGCCAGGAAGCGTTACTTCCAGGCAGCCTTTAGTCATTTTACTAAGGGCGCGGATCACGGTATTTTCATAAAAGCCAGACCTCTTTTTGGCTATTGTTAACGCTTGCATATTACTTAGTTTGCGGTTTATATGGTTTATATACGTCCTTTTGAAGTATCTGGTTTGCAGATTTTTTGTGAAAAGAGAATTTTTTACGCCATAGCAAAAAAGCCTGCCAGTGTATCAACCACATCACCCTCAATGGTATAAGAGGTATCAAGAAGAAATAGCGTAATAAATTTCTATCATTTAGCGTTTTACTTTCTCCTATTAGGGTACTCAAAAAGAACCTATTACCTTCTTTATCATAATCATCTATCCTGATATCCAGTTTTTCAGCAGGAATATGTAGGTTAAAATCAAAAGAAGTATCCAAATCTATAAACGGAGATACATAAAAGTACTTGTCGGCACGTTGTCTGAAAGCGTCTTTATCCAACTCATCTTTGCCGATAAAAAACATTTTCATTTCATGGAAAGTATTACTGATCTCTACCACGGCACACAAAGGCTGTCCGGCCTCATCAAAGCAAAAATAGAAGGATACTGGATTAAAATTATAGCCCAAAACAGAAAGGTTTGTTAAGAGCATTACCCTCCCCAAACCCAGTACTATATTATGAGCCATTAAATATTCGGTAAGTTGCTCCCGTACGCTCTTTATCGCGTCAGGGTTATCCTTTGGAAGCTGCAGATGGTCTTTATTTCTGAAATTAAATAAATTGAACTTATTAAAGCTGAACCATTTTAGCTTGCCAGACAATTGCGCTATCTCATCCAGGTCAAGATAAAACATATATACGTTGTACCAAAAACTATGTTTCTTTGGCGACAATCTGTTGTGCATTACTTTGCAGATATAGAGCGAGGAGTTCATATTATACTACAAAAGTTTACATAATTCTACGGCACTTGCATAGGCATCTTCATGGAAGCCATACTTAAAATAGCTACCACAATAATAGATAGGGCCATGCTGATTTAACAGATGAAGCTCATTCTGTGACTGCATGGCGGGTACATCAAACAAAGGATGCTCGTAATCTATAGTTTTAATAATTTTATTGGCATCTAACTGTTCTGAAGGATTAATGGATACAAAGTAGTTCTTCTTTTTAGAAACTTGCTGAAGTTGGTTCATCCAATAAATAGTGCTGGGCACTAATTCAGTTCCTTTCTTTTCTACCCTGTAATTCCAACTGCTCCAGGCCAATTTTTTTTTAGGCATAAGCGCCTCGTCAGTATGTAACACTGCTTTATTTGGCTGATATTTAAACTTGGAGAGCAATCTTTCTTCATTGGAAGTCTTACTGTTTACAATTCGATAGGATTGATCAGCATGACAGGCCATTATTACCTTATCGTAAACATGTTCTGTACCGTCTGCTAGTTTAACGCTAACTTTGCCATCGGCCATCCTGCTTACGCCAATTGCTTTTTTATTAATCTGTATTCTGTCCTTAAAGGGTTTTATCAGCAAGGCTCTATAAGCCTGACTACCCTTATCCAACGTAAACCATTGGTGCTGGCTATCTAAACCAAGGAAACCGTGATTTTTAAAAAACCTGATTAGCGATACCGCAGGAAAATCAAGTATTTGTTCCATTGGAGTAGACCATACTGCAGAACTCATCGGGATCAGGTATTTCCAAAGCATATCCTGGCTATAGCCAAAATCCTTTATATATCTGCCTATTGAATAATTTGCATATTCAGGCTTGTCTAAAATATCCACGCTCTCCTTATTGAAACGGTTGATTTGCATCAGCATCTTAATAAAAGAAGGATTGAAAATATTGCGCCGCTGTGCAAAAAGATGGTTCATACTTGATCCGCTATACTCCAAATTATCCGGAAGATACTGGACGCTGAACGACATATCTGTTTTTTTTACAGGCGCTTTTATCTCATCAAATAGCTTAGTCAAGTTAGGATAAGTCTGGTAATTAAATACCATAAACCCAGTATCGATATAAACAGGCTGGCCATCTTCGTCTACCGTTACGGTATTGGTATGCCCACCTACGTAGTCCAATTCCTCATAAAATGTAAGGTCGTATTTCTCATGCAGGAAATGGCCACAACCCATCCCTGCCACACCTGTTCCTATAACAGCTACTTTCTCCATTACAGTTCGTTCTTTTTAAACAGGTAATGACAAACCATCCACTCGTTCCCTTCATCATAACCAAATAGCTCTGCACATGAAAGGTAAAATAAACGCCAGTAAACCCACCATTTAACTGCGTCATCTTTGCCATAAGTTTGCTCAAAAACAGGCATAATCTCTTTTTTATGCGCATCCATATTACTTAACCAGGCTTCTGATGTTTTGGAATAATGCATTCCATTTACTACCCACATCTGATCAACCCTGAGGTCATCATTAAAATAAAACAGTAAGTGGTTTGAAGGCATAATCCCTCCTGTAAAAAAATATTTACTCATCCAGTCCGTTTCATCCTTAACCTCAAATTTGTAGGCCAAGGTTTTGTGCGTAAAAATGTGAACAAACAGCTTACCATCTTCTTTTAAAAAGGAAGCCACTTTGCTTAGCAATAACTTGTAATTGCGCATGTGTTCAAACATTTCTACCGATACCACTCGGTCGAACTGCTGAAGGATCTGAAAAGTATTCATATCTGCAGTGATCACGGTAAGGTTACTAATACCCCTTTCTCTTGCTGCATTATCTATAAAGGCCTTTTGCGTGGTAGAATTAGAAACTACGGTAAAGCGACTACCGGGGTATTTGGCCGACATAAAAAGAGATAATGACCCCCATCCGCAGCCCAATTCTAAAACGTCTTGTCCGTTTTGCAACTCCGCACGGTTACAGGTAAGCTCCAGCATGTCAGCTTCTGAGGCATCAATATCAGCAACGCCTTCGCGCCAATATCCACTAGAATATTTTAGATGTTTACCTAAGCAATACTGATAAAATATAGTTGGAACTTCGTAATGCTGTTGATTTGCATCAGCGGTATTGATGGCAATGGGAGAATTCCTAAGCTCATCCAGTAAATCATTAAAAGCATTTTGCTGCAATTCAACATCAGATAAAGTTTCGTCTGTTAAACGCTGCTTTAAAAGTTTTCTGATGCCTTGTCTTAATATAAAATCAGGAAGTTTATTTTGTTCTATTAAAGAATCATACCACATTTAGCTGGAAGTTTTAAATCGTAAGTTTAGGTTATTATTTGCATGCGATCAAAAAATAATGTACGCATAATAAACTATACGTTTTTCCTAAATATAAAGATTTAGTTTCAGCTCTTTTTAAACCAGGGAACAAAAACACTGGTGGTTTGCTGATACTTACGGTATTTATCGCCTTTAGATCTTAACGATTGTTCTTCTGTAGCAGGGATACCGGTAACTTTAAACAGCAGGTAAAGGATTATAGCCGGACTGAGCACAGCAATCCAACCAAGTGGCGCAGTTAATGCAAATAGAAAATAAGCGATCCACATTAAGGATTGGAAAAAGTAATTGGGATGCCTTGAATAATTCCACAAACCAATGTCACAAACCTCTCCTTTATTCTTTGGATCCTTTTTAAAATGGTCAAGTTGCCAGTCTGACATTGCCTCTCCAACAACGGCAACCAACCAAATCCCTACTGCAATATATTCCAACACATTAATTTGTGGCTCTTTATTAAAAGCAATCAAAAAAAAAGGTGCGGACAGTAATACATTAGAAATCCCCTGAAACTGGAAGAACATGAAAAATTTAAAGTCTTCATTAGGAGCCCATTCCTTTCTAAGTTGTTCGTACCTGCCTTCCTCTTTGTCCAGGTGGCCAATAACTCTTCGCCAGAGGTGAATACCCAGCCTAGACCCTGCTATAAGCACCATGACGCAAATGAGCAGTTTGCGTTGCTCGAATCCATCAGCAAAAAAATATAATAGTACAGCAACAACAGGAAAATTAAACGCCCAGAAAACATCTACCACACCCGCATTGGTAATTCGCGTAGCCCATAACCAAACTGCAGCCATTATTAAGCAACACGCAGCCAAACATATCAATATGGTTACTAAAGGGTTCATTGTTAGTTTTTGTTATTGATCAACTCTTTAACCCCTTCGCCAGGTTTAAGTTTGAACAATTGAATAAGCATATACACACAGGTACCAATGCTTCCCAGGCAAAATAACAAGACCAGCCAAAGAATTTTTATAAAGATGTTACTTTCCTTATAAATTACCCATAGGTAAATTACGAACAGATTGGCGTAAAAATCCCACAGCGTTGCTCGCATCCAGGGGATACTGCCTAGAAAATCCCATTCTTTAAAAAGATTACTTTCCATACTCGTTGTAACCACCTGATAGGTAACCCATATCAGGATAACAGAAAATACGATCTTTAAAAAGGTAATGATATTCATAACTACGTTTTTCTTATTCTAATGATATGCAGCCAATGCATAACTTTCATGATCGGGTAAGTAGGATCAAACTCAAACCATTTAGAGGCAAAATTAGGACTATTAGGCTTCTTGTGGTGGTTATTTTGAAACAGCTCTCCCATCATTAGAAAATCTAATGGCAAAGAGTTTTTACTATGGTCATTATTGTCATGATTGGAATAACCGTATTTATGACCACACCAATTCACAATTGCGCCATGTAAAGGACCCATTAAAAAGTGTACAGGTAACAAAAGAAACATCCACCATGCAGTTGCAAAGGTTACGTAGAACCAGATGTAAAAACTGATGAAAAGGAGCCTTGCAACCCAGGAATCTCCAATTTTATCAATAGTAGGCCATGAAGGATAGTTGTCTCTAAACTGTTCTTCAGGTTCATGATTATACTTGGAATAGTTAAGATAAATGTTCTTGGTCTGAATCATCATTCCCCAAACATCCTTTACAAAATGAGGCGAGTGCGGATCCCTTTCTGTATCACTGAAAGCATGATGCATACGGTGCAAGATGGCATAGGCACGCGGATTCAAAAATGATGAACCTTGTGACAGGAATGTTATGGTATAAAAGAATTTTTCCCAGAAAGCATTCATTTTAAACATCTTATGGGATGCATAGCGATGCAGAAAGAATGTCTGGGAGAAAAGAGAAAAAAACCAGTGTAACAGAAAAAATAATAAAATAATCATATAGAATATTAACGAAGAATATAAGTGATTAGATGTATCTATCTTCCGAAATCATCCTGAACCCTTACAATGTCACTCTCATCTGATGGGTTATTCAGATCAGTATGCTGCCAAATTTCTGAGACAATACCCCAGTCGTCCAACCCAATTAAACGGTGTCTTTCGCCTTGTTTTAATTTGATAGACTGGCCAGGTGCAAGCTTTTGCAACTCACCTTCTACGTCTGTATCGCTGGTAACCACACCCACAGTACCGTTTACCACTCTCCATATTTCAGCACGGCGGTGATGGTACTGCCAAGAAAGCCTTGTATTAGGAGCAACAATTAATATTTTAGGGCTCAGTTTACCTGATATCCTTAAGTCTTCTACATTTAAACCTTCAAAATAAACGTTAGCAAACTGTTGAGCCTGGTCTTCATCTATAACGAAAAAACCACCCCAAGGACGGGTTTCATCACGGTTTACAACATTAAAGCCTTCAATCTTTAAGCGTTGTGCTACGCCATCAAATATTTCTTTTTTCTGATCTGACATTTTATAACGGTATTATTTAATTCCCAAACTTAGGTAAAACTGATATAGCTTTTGTTAACAACACTAAAAAAAATTACGCCTTATTGATAAAAACAGATGCGCATTATAGAAACATCAAACGTTCCTTGAAAGTTTGTCAATTTCCAACAGATCATAATTAAGGTAGTGGATCAGATCATATAAAAGCGAAATATTTTTATCATCTGATGGCACTTCTTCCATGCAAAAATCTGAATACCGCACAAGAAACTCATCATAAATCTCATCAGGCACATCTATTACTTTTAGATCCAGCTGGCAGGTTACATGGTACAACAGCTGTGCAATACAAAAGTAAACGGTATTAAGGTTTACCACCAGGTCTTCATAAGAATTGTTTTCCCAATTGATAATGTAGACATAATAATTATCTGAAGCAAGTTGATTGTACTCCTCATTTTCCATCACCTCCAGTTCGTCCAGGTTATTAATCAGGTAAAAGGTTTTCATACACTTGATCACACGTTCTACAGATACGAGAATCAATTGTATAATGGGATCATCCACGCTTTCCAATAGCTCGAAATCATCCGGATCAATGGTATCTGCCTCAACCAGTCCTTTTAAATCTGAAAGGTCGTTCTCAAATGCAAGTAAAAAGCCATTCTTTGAAAGCTCATTAATAATGAATCCTAAAGTGTGGGGAACAGAACCTATTATTGAATCTTCCAAAGCAATGAATTTAGTTTACAGGACTCCTGTATAGATGAAGCTTAATCGCCTTTCAGTAATTTACCAAATAAAAACAGAATGTGCAATTTCATATTTAACCCATAAAAAAATCCTGATCAAGTAATCAGGACTTCTTATTGAATAGCACTGTCTTTTATTTAGACAATTGGGCATTTATGCGTTTCACGATATAGTCAATATCAAAAGGCTTGCTGATGTAATCATTAGCACCTGCATCCAAACTGATCTGTTTATTCTGATCGTTGGCAGACATTACAATGATTGGAATATGTTTGGTAAAAACATCTTCTTTTAAATCTTTACAAATACTTGCTCCATCGCCATCAGGAAGCATAACATCTAATATAAATAAATCAGGAACTGAGTCTTTAAGTTTGCTTTTTAGTTCAGCAAATGTTGATGAAAGTTGCAATTCATAACCTTCGTCTTTAAGCAAAACTCCAATAATATATCTTATATCTTCATCATCCTCAAGTACATGTATTCTTTTAATCATAGTTGATTTGGTTTTTATATGGATTTGTTCTAATTACTAGCAACAACTTTGCCATTATTTTATATTAATCCAGGCCGCCATATCGTTAATCAGCATAGGAGAAACATTTGCAGGATTCTGATACTGTTCAGTAGTTCCTTTTTCTGTTTGCGCGCTTAACAAATGGTTCAAATCCGGATAAGATTTTAGTGCTACATTTTTCCTTTTACTTAATGCTGCACTCCATAAGTTGAAGTCAGTCATAGACACCTGGAAATCATGGCCGCCCTGTCCAATAAAAATACGTTGTTTGGTTAATTTCTTAGCTGTTTCTACCTGATTGTATTTATTAAGATCAATCCAGTATGATGCCGGTAAACCAAGCAAAATTGAATCTGCTTTTATCGTTGTACCTAAATTTATTATTCTTGATTTAGCGAATTCTACACCCGCCTCTTCCATCATCTTTTTGGCTGCAGCCGTAGTATCTTTTGCAATCGCAAATATGTAATTGTTTTGTTCAACTATAAGGTCTGTCAGTTTTCTTGCCGGTGCAGCGAGTAAAATAATTCCATTAAGATCAGGAGCCATACTGGCGATACGTGGTGCAAGCATACCCCCCAAACTATGCCCCAAAACAAATAGCCTTTTTTTATCGGCACCCGGTACAGTTCTGGCGAGGGCAACGGCGGCCATGGCGTCATCTAAAACTTCTTCTTTAACCGTAAACGCGCCACCAAATTCTTTTTGATAAATAATAGTGCGTTTAACATACCTGATGCTGGCAATCCCTTTTGATGCAAGTCCGGCTGCCAAATCTCTCAGCGGCCTGTTTGGCCCAACTGTTTCGTCCATATCACTCGGGCCAGAACCATGTACAAACACCACAAGCGGATAATTTACCGTCTTTTTAGGTATAGTTAATAACCCCACCAAACTATGCTTATCAGCCTTTACGTAAATCTCTTTTTCACTATACAAGCTTGTATCCGCATACGCGGGATTAACGTATGCTGCCGAAGCAGATCTGGGCTGTACCCTCATCCCTACAATTTTTTCAGCTTTATTAAAAGCCAGAATAAAGTTTTGTACATCATTGGCAAACTTCCCTTCTACTACCAGCACGTATACATCTCCCTCAACCGCTTTACTACTCAATACATTTATAGATTGCAATTTCCCCAGCTTTCCTGTAATTGTACCCCACATTCCTTGAAACTTATCTATAGGTGCCTGTATTTGGAAAGAAGGATCAAAAAAACCGTAGGCTTCTTCGTATTTTTCAGACCCCATCAGGACAAAAAAATCATCGGCCTTGGCAAAAAGGTTTAGCATTCCCTGAGAAAATGCAGATGTTGTGCATAACAATGTTATAAATAAGACGAAAATCTTTTTCATGAACTTTTTACTATGGTTTTTTATTAAAAATTAGATTATCAAAGCTAACAAAATTTAATAAGTATATTCCCGCAGCAATAACAGATCTCGACAACAAAATCCCTAGCAAAAGCATGAAATTTAGCATCGACCAGCAATCTCTAAGAGATCTTAATATTTTCACTTCCACGGCAGATGCTATGCCCATTATTAAATTATTTAAATTAACCAAAACCCCAGGTGGCAGGGAGATGCTTCATGAAATGATGAATTCCCCATCGTCCGATATAAATTTCCTTAAAAACCGGACTGCAACAATACAATATATTAACGACCAAAAGCTAAGTTTAGCCATCAGCTCTGACCAACTTGACCTTATTGAGCATTACCTAAAACACGATAAAAGCTTTTTAAGAAACAACATCATCGACTCCTCTATAGATTTCTTTAAGAACAAAATACATTTGGGGGTAAGTTATTATACCATTACAACCGGCATAAAATACATCATCAAACTAACCGAAACGCTACGCGAATACGTCCAAACTATAAAAGAAAGCAATGCCCCGAATGGAATAAAACTGCATGTAGAAAAAATACTAGACTTACCACTCGTTAGAAAAACGACCACTATACCGTTCTCTAAACTCAGGTTTTATCACATCAATAAGATTGATGGGGTGGTTAGAAAAAAACTCCAAAAAGACTTAAGAGTTTTGTTAAGGTTAGTATATGAGCTTGATGTTTATGAGGCTCTGGCCTATATTATGGAAACAAAGGGTATGTGCTTACCCAACTATACTGCAAGCGAAACATTGTCTGTTTCCATTAAAGGCGTTTACCATCCAGAAATTAAAAATGCGGTGGTAAACGATATAGAAATTGATCAACACAACAACATGACCTTTCTCACCGGATCAAATATGGCAGGCAAGTCGTCCTTTCTAAAAGCGGTAGGCCTATCTGTTTACCTTGCTCACATTGGCTTCCCTATTTTTGCAAATCAAATGACAACCACTGTCTTCAACGGAATGATTACCACTATAAATTTGCCAGATAACCTTACAAACGGCCTTAGCCATTATTATAGTGAGGTTAAAAGGGTAAAAGAAACAGCAACCAGGCTCAGTGAAGATAAAAATATTTTTGTCATTTTCGATGAATTGTTTAGGGGAACTAATGTTAAAGACGCTTTTGATGCCTCATTACTGATTATTTCAGAACTCACCAGCATAAGAAATTCTGCATTCTTTATCTCCACACACGTTGTTGAACTGGCAGAAGAATTAACTAAATACCAAAATGTAAGCTTTAAATACATTGATACATTTTTTGAAGAGGAGCGCCCTATATTCACTTATAAATTAGTTAGCGGAATTTCCAAAGAAAGATTAGGCATGTACATTGTAAAAAACGAGGGTATTGTTGAAATTATCCGCGAAGCAGTTAAAAACCAGCAATAACAAAGCGGGATTACCCTTTCGAATAATCCCGCTTTATTAAAAGTAAAAATACTTATTTACTATTTTTGGTTTCTGTAACTTCTGTACGGATTTCTTGAGCTAGGTTTTTTAAATCTTGCATACCTTTTCTTACTCTGGTACCCGCTGCACCGTTTCCTGAATTGTAAAATTTAGTTGCATCTGCTTCGATTGATGCTACCAGTTCTTTTAGTTTTGTGAATTTTTCCATGTTAATTTTTTATAAGTAATTCGAATATAGTTTTTTATCATTAAAACAAAATAATTAATGCGCTTAAATTGTCTTTTTTTATCCCATCATCATAATTTGTTAAACAAATAGGTAAAATAGTTAAACAATTAGAGCTAAACTGCCTTAACTGTGCACTAAACATTAGATTGCAAAACATAGGCCACGTTTTTACCTCTACTAAATAATTAGTTCAATCATCCTATACCCACAATCGAGTTAGCCTATTACCAAATTCCTAATAACAACTTATAAAAAACTACTTAGTACATGACATAAAATACAAGTAGCTGAGCAACAGTAAAATAATTGTTTGGGAAGGATTGTATTGACTGCCTTTTGGCTGATAGAGAATTTATCGGCGAAGAATCTGCAAGTATCAATTCTGGATCCAATTCTAGGAGCCTGTTTTTTACCAAATATTCCACTGAAAAACAAATACCTGATAGACCATAAACGCTTAATAATTCACTGGCAGATTTTTCCAAATTAAACTTTTCAATATATAGCGGTAATAAAGCAGTAGAAAATTATAATGAAAGTCTCAGGAAGACAGGATTTGTTTTAATAACAACAAAACAACTCTAAAACTGACTACTTTCTACCCTTGCCCATAAAACCATTGCATCCAAAATTGGCGCTAGCAGCTCTCCAGACTTAGTTAAACTGTACGTCACAACAGGCGGAACCACAGGTACCGCCTTTCTGTTAACAATGTTATCTTCTTGTAGTTGTTTTAAATGCTGGATTAACATTTTTTCTGTAATTTCAGGAATTGCTCTCCTTAATTCACTGTAGCGTTTCGACCCACTCAGCAACTGAAAAATGATAATAGGTTTCCAATGCGAACCAATCTTATTCATTACATAAGTTACCGGGCAGGCATTTATTACACCTTCTTTATTAAAATTACGTGTAGAGCTCTGTTTAATCGCTGTCATGTTACATACTTTGGGGTAAGTACTTGTATAAAAGTAAGTACAAATATACCTTTGTCTATCATCAATTAAAAATAAACAATTATGAAAGTTACAATCACAGGATCACTAGGAAATATCAGCAAACCTTTAGCAGAAACTTTAATTAAAGCTGGACATGAAATAACGATAATTAGCAGTGATGAAGGTAAAAAAGCCGCCATTGAAGAGTTGGGAGCAACAGCAGCAATAGGCTCTGTAGAAGACTTGGATTTTTTAACCGCAGCGTTTTCAGGTAAAGATGCTGTTTATACTATGGTTCCTCCCAATTATGGTGCTACCGATGTAAGGGGTTTTATAGCGGGCGTTGGTAAAAAATACGCCGCCGCAATCAAAGCTTCGGGCGTTAAGCAGGTAGTTAACCTGAGTAGCATAGGCGCACATTTAGATGGCGGTACCGGGCCTATTTCCGGTCTGTATGATGTGGAGCAGATCTACAGCAAATTGGATGATATAGCTGTTAAGCATTTACGCGCAGGGTATTTTTATGTTAACTTTTTGGGTAATATAGACATGATAAAACATGCTAATATTATTGGGGCTAATTATGGAGCAGAGGCTCCTTTTGTACTTGTTCATCCGATTGACATCGCCGCTGTGGCAGCAGAAGAATTACAAAAAGGCTTTAGTGGACATAGCTTACGTTACGTTGCCAGTGATGAGACGACTGCCGGAGAAGTAGCAAAGGTACTTGGTGGAGCTATTGGCAAACCGAAGCTACCATGGGTAGAGTTTAGTGATGCAGATGCATTGCAGGGAATGACACAAGCTGGCTTGCCGGAACCTATGGCTAAAAGTTATGTAGAGATGGGAGATGCAGTAAGGAGTCAGAAACTATATACCCATTATTTTGATAATAAGCCTGCAACACTTGGGCATATCAAGCTACAAGATTTCGCTAAAGAATTTGCTCAAGCATATCAAGCGTAATAGCATTAAAATTAGACTGTAGTTTTATTGAACAAAAGGAAGGCAATTATTAAGGTAATGATGACATTGAATCCCTGTGCTATTAAAAATGCATAGAACGGTTTCTTGCTGTTCTTTCCAAATAGGTCTTTAAAATTTGTTTCTAAACCTATGCTGGTAAAAGCAAGTGCAAACCATAGGCCTTGCAGGTTTTTTAAACTGCCCTTAATGGCGGCATTGGCTTCAGGTGATACAAAGAAAGAGAAAAGCAATGACGCACCTATAAAGCCAATTACAAACTTTGGAAAACGCTCCCAGATCACCTTAAGTGTTGGCTTGCTGGCTTTATCCTTGCCTGCCGGATGCTTGGTATACGTCCAGTATACAGAAATGGCAAAGGCAGCAATTCCAAGCAATACATTTTGAGAGAATTTAACAATGGTACTGATTTTTAATGCCTCTTCGCCAACCAGTGTACCTGATGCTACAACCGCTCCGGTGGTATCAATACTACCTCCTAGCCAGGCGCCGGTAACTGCCTGCGGAAAATTAAAGTAGGCCGCAATGTATGGCATAAAGATCATCATTGGGATTGCAGTGATCAGCACCATGGAAATCACATAAGAAAGCTTCTTAGGATCTCCTTTAATCGCTCCTGAGGTAGCAATAGCCGCAGATACCCCGCAGATAGATACGGCACTGGAGATCATCATGGTAAGTTCATCATCAACTTTGAGTTTTTTACATAACCAGAACGCAAAATACCATACCGATAATACCACTACAAGTGCTTGTATTAAACCAAGAGAACCTGCTTTTAAGATGTCAGAAAAGATAACTGAGGTACCCAATAATACCAAGCCGATCTTTACATAAAGTTCTGTGGAAAGTGATGACTTAAGCCATTCTGGTAATTTCAAGAAATTCCCTATAGCCAGCCCTATGGCCAAACTAAAGATCACGGCTTCCAGATTGAGCGCTTTTACTTGTGCATTACCTGCCAGCAACAATGCAATAATGGTGAGTGCATAAACAATTGGAAAGGTTTTGAGGTTACCTACAATTGATTTTCCGGTTAACAGCGCTCCAAGCGCTGAAATTACGAGTACAAATAGGAACTGTATCAATATGATCTGCAAGTTACCGGCAGAGAGAACGGCAGATGATAATTCATCTGTTGTTTTCCAGTTAAATGCAGGAACAGTTAATACTATACCTGTTAGGGTTAAAAGAATGATGAGGCCACCAAGAATTACTACTACCCAGTCTTCGTGTACAACCAGCTTTTTTTGATCTGACATGATTTGTTGATGTGTGTTGTTTTAAATGTTTATTGAAAAAATATCTTTAAGTGCTTTTTTAGCGGAGTGGTAACCACACATGCCGTGTACCCCTCCGCCAGGAGGTGTTGATGAAGAGCAGATATATAATCCTTTTGCAGAAGTGCGATAGGGAGAGCTTCGCAATGCGGGCCTGGTAAAGAGCTGACCAAGATCTATAACCCCACCGTTGATGTCGCCCCCTATATAATTGGGATTATACTGCTCTACTTCGGCTGTATTCATGGTATGCTTTGCCAGTATGAGGTCTCTAAAACCTGGTGCAAACCTTTCTACCTGACTTTCTATAATGTTAGTCATGTCTTTTACAGATCCGTTTGGCACATGACAATATGCCCATGCAGTATGCTTGCCTTCTGGTGCCCTGCTGTTGTCAAAAATGCTTTGTTGGGCAAGCAGTACAAAAGGTTTTTCTGAATGCTGCTTGTTCCAAATCTGCTTTTCTGAATCAGCAATCTCCACTAGCGTATTGCCTATATGTACAGTTCCGGCTCGCTGTGCATCTTTTGCTGTAAAAGGTATCTGCGCGTCAAGCGCCCAGTCTACCTTAAAAACACCCATCCCATAACGGTATTTTTCCAACTGCCATTTGTAAATAGAAGAGAACTTATGCCCCGCTATTTGAAGGAGCTGTCTGGGTGTCACATCGAACAATACTGTTTTTGCAGAAGGCAATTCATCAAGAGATTTTACAAAATGGCCGGTTTCAATTTTCCCACCTAAGGATAGGAAATAGGATGCGAGTGCATTAGCTATCTCTTTTGAGCCACCTTGGGGAATAGGCCAACCTTTTAGGTGAGCTGCAGTTATCAACACAAGTCCAATAGCCGAGGTACTCAGGTTACTTAGCGGTTGTATAGCATGTGCAGCTATTCCGGCCCATAACCCTTTGGCGTGTTGAGTTTTAAATCTTTTAGCGAAATGGGAGGCGGAAGTTAGTGCCTTGAGGCCAAACCTCGCCATTGCAATAGGATGCTTAGGGAAAGTAAGTGGACCAAGCACATCGGCAGCCATGCCCGGCCAATCAGTAACCAGCTGCTCAAATATATTAAGGTAGGTTTGTTCATCTTCACCCAGCAGACTGGCGGTTTCCTCAATAGAATGCGTTAATATGGCTGCTGTACCATCATCAAAGGGATGTGCAGCAGCTACATCTGGAAAAAGGTAGTTTAAACCATGTTCCGCCAGTGGAAGGGTATCAAAAAACGGAGACCCAATAGCCAAGGGGTGTATCGCCGAGCAAACATCGTGCATAAAGCCAGGTAAAGTCAGTTCGGCTGACCGTAACCCCCCTCCTATTTCATCTTTACCTTCTATCAGCAATACAGAAAGTCCTTGCTGCTGCATTGTAATTGCAGCAGCAAGTCCGTTAGGGCCGGAACCTACTACTATGGCATCAAATTCTGTTTTGCTCATTAATTATTTCTGTTGACAGTAACAATATCATCATTCTATTTTAAAAGAAAACCCTTTATTTAATACTTACCCGCGCTTAATGTACTTTCAGGCAGTACATATTTCCTGTTAACTTTATCAAGAACCACATAGATAGAATCTTTTGACTCGTTGATACCCTTTAAAATAACCCTTGACCCATCCTGAGTGCTGTATTTGAGAATCATTTTATTCCGCTTTACTTCTCGTTCAGGACGGGCAAATTCACGATCCCTGCGTGTTGACCAGGCCTTTGGATCGATCATTTTATTTTCATCGCCTATGTTTTTCCAGACTGCGTCACTGATCCAGTTTTCTGCCGGCGTATGTTGGTGCTGCGCAGCAAAGTTTGCCGCGGCTTGCGCTCCACCCCTTTCGGTACGGGACGCCACTACATTTTTATCCTGAAGGTACAAAACATGGTCAATTGTGTCAGCATAATAATGGAAGGCACGTTGTCCACCGGCTGTTCCGGCAATTTCAAAGGTACGTTGAATGTCATGCATCGGACTTCCTCCACCATTTGATGGGTCTACCACTACCGGCTTATTTACCTTAAAGGTTAGTGTGGTCCATTTTTCAAAAGTAGCTTCTTTCCACCTTACGGAATCCAACGGAGAATACGGGATCACTTGTCCGTTTATCTTGAATTCGGTCACGGCATAATTACCTCTAAGGGATTTTACACCGGCAGTAGAAGGTTGTTTATACGGATCGTATTTAAAATTGATCACTTCTGTGTAGGTAAGGATAACAAAGAAAATTAAAATAGCCAATCCTTTTAAGGCAATCCTGGTGTATTTGAACGCCGGCAATTTATAATTTGGATAATAAAAATGAGGGACTGTATATCGTTCCAATACCAAAAGGTTGTATAAGCGAGGAACATCTGTGGCGACTACAAAAGATCCAAGCAATACAAAATAGAATGCATAGACATGAACCCCACCATCGTAAGCATAATTTACAAAAGTGATGTCTCCAAGTGCACCGATCAGTAAAATTGCACCAAATGTTGCTGTTTTCCTGAACATAAGTAATGCGCCCGCGGCCAACTCAACAATACCCCCAAAAACCTGGTACCAGGGTACAATACCTACAGATAACCAATAAATCTTTTGCGCTGTAAAATCACCAAAGTCGGTATTTAGCAGCCCTAGCGAAGGATAAGGCATTTGCGTGGGAAAAAGTTTAGTAAACCCAAAGCCAATGATACCTATTGCGGCCCTATACCTCACCACTACTGTAAGCCAGTAATAAAGCACGTTGTATGATGGTCTTTTACGATCTATTAACGTCCAGATTAATCCTATAATTACAGCCACTACCAGCGCGTCGCCCCATGAAGAATAGTCGGATATCCAACTTCTGCTTCTCCCTGCTTGCACCTGGGCATTGCCATTGTCTGAATTGTTCCGTTTGGCCTTTTGTTTGCCACTCGGTTTTTCTTTCTGCTGCGGGGCCGGCGCACCAAAATCTCCCTCTTCGGTGCCCTGGCTTCCTGATTTTGAAAACAACGAGGGTACGTTGGTTCCATAACGGGCAATATCGTATATGTCGCGGTAATGCGGACGTGTCCAGTCGATGCCAGCCAGGCTTTTATACCAGCTCCCGCTTAATGGGATAGAGACCAGAATGAAAAAAGTAAAGGCAATACGGAATGTGATTTTCTTATAAATGGACCATTGGACTGGAGAATTTCCAGTACTGTTTTCTATTTTAGCCATCTTAACTATTTTTATGGTTCTTTTTCATGTATACAATTATTAAAGCTTAAGGCGACCGCGTCTGCCCAATAGGATCGGATATTTTTTATCGATCTTATTCAGCAGCACATATACAGAATCCTTTGTACCGTTTATTCCCTGGAGGACAATCGTTGCATTGTCAGGCTTGCTGTAATGGAGTACCAACTTATCATATTTGTAGTTTTTGTTCTTGTTTTGCAATGTCAGAACATGATTTACGGTATCGGCAGTGTAACTGTAGTAATGCCTGCCACCAGAGCCGGTCAATTCATAGTTCCTGTCTTCATCTTTGTAAACCACCTGCTCGTAGTTTGTAGAATCCAATTTAACAGGGCGGTTAGACCTTATACTTATGGTAGCCCATTTCTCAAATACCACATCTTTCCACCTGATGGGATCAGTAGCGTTATAAGGAAACACCTTATTATTGAACTTGAATTCAGTTACATTATAGATCCCGCTGGTCTTGGCAAGACCCGCTGTGTGGGGGAACTGATAAGGATCGTTTTTGTAGCCTTTGTAAGTTTTAAAGGCATAGACAAATACAAAAAAGAAGATGACAGAAATCTTTAAGACTATTCGTGCATTTTCCTGCCAGCCCGGAAACTGTGGTTTAAAGAGATTGGGTGTTGTAGGTTTGCCCAGCGATACCAGGCTGTAGATCTTTGTTGCATCGTAAGCAAATATGAACAGGGCAAGGAAGATCAGGTAAAAGCTATAGACGTATTCTCCACCTTCATAAGCTAAATTTGATATAAATACATTTCCTGTAAATACCAATACAATTAGTGCGCCTATTGAGGCGGTTCTTCTAAAGAAAAGCAGGAATCCTGCCAGCAGCTCAACGCCACCAAGGAATGATTCATAGTGCGGTACAACACCAAGACTTAATGAAAATATCTTCCAATCCGTAAAGTCGCCATAACTGGTGTTCAGGTTACTGATTGAAGGAAAAGGAGCTTGTAAAGGAAAGAACTTAATAAATCCGTACCCGATAATGCCAATGGCAAGTCTGTATCTCAAAATCACCCTCAACCAATAATAAAGTGTATTATAGTCCGTATTGGGTTTTTCTTTTTTGGTCCAGATTGCTGTACCAATCGCTGCAATCACGGCAATCAGGATCCAGTTTACAAAGCTATCCAGTGTGGTAATGAACCTTGGAAAATAGCGTGTTATGTAAAAAATATCCCCATATTTCAAATTTAGCCAGTTGATGGAAAAGATACCACGAAAGTACTTCCAGTCAAGCGGGATTGTTTGAAGAATAAAATAGATAAAAAGGAAACGCAACGCTATTTTCTCATAGCCCTTCCACTCCGCAGAAGGTTGTTCTAGTTTAACTGTGCTCATAACAATATTATAAAATAGTTAGTACCCTGGGTTATTTGGCTTTAGGGCTGGATCAATTAGTATCTGATCATTAGGAACAGGCATAAGATATTTACGGTTATCTGTAATATTTAATACGGCTGCAGCCCTGCCTGTCCTAACCAGGTCAAACCAACGGTGTGGCTCAAAAGCAAACTCTATTCTTCGTTCGTTTTCAATTGCAATAAGAACATCTGCTTTGTTTGCGGCAGGCGAAGCTGACAATCCTGCCCTGTCTCTAACCGCATTAAGATCACTCAGCGCGCCAATAATTTTATCATTGGTAACAGTTGATCCATCTGATGCCTGATTTGCGCGTGCCTCGGCACGGATCAAATACAATTCTGCAATTCTTATCACATAGGAAGGATCGGTAGCCGGGCTCCGGTAATACAGATTGCCATACCAGCGGTTCTGGTTGTCTTTTGCAACCGTCACGCTTCTTGTACCTCCAATCAGTGGGTTATTTACCAGCGCTACAAAAGCATCGTTCGGTGCCCATTGCCTGGTTCCCCCATTGGTTTGTGGCTGCCATTGGCCTCGGTGCCCATTTAGCTCTGCCGCACTATAAAAGATTTCAAACACCGATTCCTGAGTGCCACGTGCATCATTTTGAAAAAAAGTGCCAAATGGCTTCAATAATTTATAATTGGTATTGTCGGCTATTAGTTTGGTTGCGTACAACTCTGCATTTGCCCAATCTCCACGATATAAATAGTAGCGTGCTTTCAATGCCCAAACAGTTTTTTTTGTTGCTCGGTACCTGTTTGTTGTTTCGGTTAACAATGGCTCGGCTTTTTCAAGATCGCTTAATGCCTGTGCATAAACTTCTGCCTGTATACTTCTCGGTATTCCGCTGTTGTCTGTAGCAGCCTCGGTGGGCTTTGTAATAATTGGTACTCCACCCCATGTACGGGCCAAATCAAAATAAGCCAGTCCGCGAATAAAATAGGCCTGCCCAACAATCAGGTCCTTATTTGCCTGCGTTAACAAAGGATCTGTAACTAAGGGTACTTTTGTAATAACCTGGTTAGCGCGACTAATAGCTATATATATGGCACTCCATGCACCGCTAATGGTACTGTTGTCTGCACTTACATTGTGGTTTATAAATTCTTGAACCTGAGATTGTGATCCGGTCCAAACAATATTGTCTCCGTTAAGGTATCCGATGGATTGAAACGTGGTACCATAATAGCCTCCACTTGCCAGCGCAGCGTATGCACCAGTTAATGCAGTTTGTGCCGAGGCATTGTCAAATATGGTATTCTTGTCTGAAATTGAAGCTTGCGGCTCCACATCCAGGTATTTTTCACATGATGAAAAAGAAAGTGCGGCTAGCACCGATAATGTATATAGTACTTTTTTCATGGTTGCTTTTTTAAATGGATTGTTCTCTGATGTAATGGCTGTATTCTTCATATTCGGCTAGAGTGATACGTTAATACCGAATTGAAAACTGCGTGGTGAGGGTGGTGTACCTAAATCGATACCCTGCGCATTTTGAGAACTGCTTGATGACGATTCAGGATCAAGACCTGTGTATTTTGTGATCAGGAAAAGATTGCTTCCGGTAATTGTAAACCTTACTTTGTCCAGTTTAATCTTTTGAGTTAATAGTTTTGGAAGTGTGTATCCAAGTGTTAAAGCACGAAGGCGTATAAACGAACCATCTTCCAACCAGCGACTACCATCATCTTTGTAATTGTTGTTATTAATGCCATCTGGTCTTGGCGTATCGGTAATATCACCAGGTTTTTGCCACCTGTCAACGTTACTTGCAAAGATGATCCGTGCGGCATCCCTTGCACCACCTGCTTCTCCAAAAAATCTGTTGTGGTTATATACCTTGTTTCCATAAGAGTAAGACAAAAATAAGCCAAGATCAAGACCTTTATAACCGAACGTATTACCAAACCCACCAAAGAATTTAGGCCATATACTTCCTTCGATTTGTCTGTCTGCCGCTGTAATCACACCGTCACCATTATGATCCTCATAGCGAGTATTTCCTGTTTGAGGATCAACTCCAAGGTCTTTGTATAAGTAAAATGAGTAAAGTGATGATCCTTGTACGTTCCATATCAGATCGCGACTTCCAAACTTAACCGGCGAGGCCAGCTTTTCTATATTGTTCTTGTTTCCAGATATATTGAAATTGGTAGTCCAGGAGAATGAACTTGATTTAATATTGGTGGAGTTAACATTCAGTTCATAACCCCTGTTACTAATCTCAATATCATTCTTTGTATAACTGCTGAATCCAGTAGTAGCAGCAAGCGGACTAGAAATAATACCATTGCTTGTATATTTTCTGTAGTAATCAAATGATAGGGACAGTCTTCCTTTTAATACAGCCAAATCAAACCCGGTATTGAATTGAGTTGTTTGCTCCCATCCCAAATTTGGATTGGCAATTTGTTGAGGCGCGGTTCCAGGTATTCCCTGATAGGAAGAACCTGCAGACCATAAGCCAAGGGAAGCAAAATCGCCTGCACCATTTTGGCTGCCTGTAAGACCATAACTTGTTCTAATTTTTAAATCAGTTATTGCATCTACATTTTTAAGAAAATCTTCTTCTTTAACTTGCCATGCAGCACCTACGCCCGGGAAATAACCCCATTGTTTGTCTTTACCGAAAGCCGAGGTAGCATCGGCACGAAGACTAAAATCGAGCAAGTATCTGCCATTATAATTGTAATCTACTTTTGCAAAGAATGATGCAAGGTTTCTTCTTGACCAGCTTTCAGAACCTGTGGTAACCGCAGCTGATGACACCAATTTATAAGAGTTATTGGCAAAGCCTGTTCCTCGGGCAGAGGTAGTGTTACTGATATCGGTTTGCAAGGTATTTCCTAGTAGGAAACCGAATGTATGTTTTGTATTTACTTTGAAACTGTAGGAAAGCGTTTGCTCATTTAAGAGAGAGGTACGCTGTCCGATGGACGAGGTAGCCAATCCCGCCGGACTTCCGGAAATCAAAAAGGTGTTCCAGTATTCCGACTCAGGGTAGTTCGTATAGTCTAAACCGAAACTACTTCGAAATTTCAGTCCCGGAAGGATCTCTGCTTCTCCATATAGGTTACCGATGTAGCGCAGACTTGTAGAATGGATGTCGTAATTTTCCAACAGTAACTCCACATTATCAAAACCTGCACGACCTACTAATACTCCTTGATCATTGTATGGAGAAAGGTAGGTTGGTGTATGCAAAGCTGCCTGAAGTAAGCCTCCAGCCGGCCCGTCACCCGCCCTACCTTCGTTGCGAAATGTACGCCCTAAAGTATTGCTGATTCCGATATTGATTTTATCTGTTACCTTCTGATCGAAGTTTGCTTTAAAACTTGCACGGTTAAATGAGATTGGAGCCAATATAGATTCCTGATCGTTATACCCTGCTGATATGTAGTATTTGTTACCGCTATTGCCTCCAGCTATAGAAACATCGTAGTTTTGTAGTTTAGCTGTGCGAAATACCTGACTTAACCTATCGTAAGTTTTCTGATTTTCAGGAAGTCCTCTGCCAGCAACGCCGTTAATAACTTCAGAAACTGGTCTGAAAGGGCGACTCGCAAACGCACCACCTGTGTTGATCCAGTTTTCGTTGATTAATTCTGCATGTTGCGGACCAGTAGCGAGGCCCCAAAGCTTTACCGCTTTAGCGAAACCGTTGGATACGTTGATGTCAACCTTCGGCTTTTGTCCGAATTTACCGCGTTTGGTTGTAATGATCACGACACCATTTGCACCCCTTACTCCATAAAGCACGGTTGCTTCCGCATCCTTCAATACAGAAATGCTTTCAATATCGTTCGGGTTTATATCTGCAATTGGAGATGTGGAGTGTCCCCCTGTATCGAATGTCTGCAAGCTGGAATTGCTAATAAAAACTCCATCAATTACGTAGAGCGGGTTGTTGTTTCCGTTGATGCTATTTGCCCCACGCAAGCGAATGTTAACCGTTTCGCCCGGCACCCCTGTATTGTTGGTAATTTGAACACCCGCAACTTTTCCTTGAAGCTGAGATTCAAAGCTTCCGCCAGGGATGTTTTTTACATCTTCAATTGTTACTTTGGCCACTGAACCAATTACATTTCTACGCTCCTGAGAGCCGTAAGCAACTACCACCACATCATTAAGCTGGTTGGTGCTTTCCTTCAGTTCGATCTCGATGGTCTCCCCGTTTGCGACGATCTGTTTGGTTTGATAACCGATATAACTTACCGTTAGTGTATATGGAAACTTCTGACCGGTTACGAAATTAAATCTGCCTTCTTTGTCTGTTTGAACGGCATGCGTAGTACCCACGATAGCCACATTAACACCTGGTATGCCCAGTCTATTAACTGCATCCACTACTCTGCCCTTGAGCGTTGAGTTGACAATAGGTTTTGTTTGTTGAGAAAAAGCGATAAAAGGAAGACCTAAAAGGATCCCTAAGACTGCGCCCAGCAATCTTATCCTTTTAAATAGGCGAGAAACATGAGATACATGCCCAGCCTTTTTAAAATTTTGCATATTTTTAAAAAGTTTTAATTAATTCTTATTGATTGAGACTAATTGCCTTCAGTAAGTGATTGGCGTTGCGTACTGATTGCATCTATAGAGGCAGGGCTTAACACCCTGTCTTTTTTTGTATTAAATAGAAGAATATCTATTACATAGGACAACAACAACAATAGTCTGTTTGCAGAATTATAAGAGAAGCAGGCGCAATTTTCGTTTGTTTGAGTAAAGTTGTTTCCATTTTTATTTATTAAATACTTGTACTTTCCTGGGCAAATGTAAATGCATTTTCAATAAAAACAAATTAAATCTACCGATTTAGTAGATTATTCTTATTATTGTCTGCACAAATAGCAATTGCAGCGTAAAATGAAATTTAAGAACTTTCTGGTAACCTGCTTAATGATGTTGGCAACGATGGTAAAGGTCTCAGCACAACAGCCTCGAAATGTCGAAAAAACAGGAACGAAGACACCGGCAAAATATGGGTTTGGCCGCACGGCAACTCTAAAGGAAATTTCTTTATTGGATATCGACGTAAGGCCTGACGGGAAAGGATTGCCAGCGGGGCAGGGTGATGCCTTAAAGGGAAAGGCTTTATACCTATCTAAATGTGCGGTGTGCCACGGCAATAATAACACCGACTTCTCAACCGCAAAATTACCTGCTCCGATGTTGGTTAGCGATACTTCTGCCAAAAGCCGTCCGAAGGCTATTGGAAATTACTGGCCCTATGCTACAACAATATTTGACTATTTACGGAGAGCCATGCCATATAATGCCCCAGGTACGCTCACAAATGATGAGGTATATAGCATCACTGCCTATCTCCTCCATGCCAATAAAATTATTAAGCAATCTGATATTCTCAATGCTGAAACCTTGCCTAAGGTGGTCATGCCAGCTAAAAAACTCTTTATAATGGATGACAGAAAAGGCGGACCTGAAGTTAAATAATTATTATGGACGACAAGAAGATTAGTAGACGAACGCTATTGGGCGGTGTTATTGCTGCTGCCGTCGTGCCAATGAAGGCAACATTTGCAAAAGAGATACAAAAAGGGCTGCCGCTTGACGAAGAAATTCGGGAAGATCCGACAAAAGTGATTGGGCTTGGCCCCAGCGCTGTAGGAAAACGTGCCACATTTGAAGCGCCTATCCGCAAGTTCTCAGAAACATCTTCAAGAACCCCTTTGCAGGATTTTTATGGAACCATTACCCCTTCAGATCTTCATTATGAGCGGCATCATGCCGGCGTTCCCAATATAGATCCAAACCAGTATGAGCTGCTGATCCATGGAATGGTTGAATCTGCGATGAAGTTTACTTTGGCAGATCTGAAATGCTTTCCTTCAGTCACACGTCTTTGTTTTTTAGAATGTGCCGGTAATTTCCGTACAGGAAAGGAAGAACTAACTCCACAGGATGTACTTGGATTAACCAGTCAGAGTGAGTGGACAGGCGTAATGCTTTCTACCCTGTTTAGAGAAGTTGGCGTGAGCCCCAAGGCTACCTGGTTTCTTGCGGAGGGGTCTGATGCTGCAGTGATGACGAGAAGTATTCCAATGGAGAAAGCCTGGGACGATGCCATGATCGTGTATGCTCAAAATGGGGAAGCCATGCGACCGGAGCAAGGTTATCCTGCCAGGTTATTACTCCCCGGCTGGGAAGGCAATATGAATATCAAGTGGTTAAGAAGATTAGAAATATCGGATGCGCCATATATGACGCGTGAGGAAACTTCCAAATACACTTATCCTGTTAAAGACAAAATCAGGATGTTTAGCTGGGAAATGGATGCGCGTTCTATTATAACCTATCCATCCTACCCACAAAAAGTACAAAGAGGCTGGATTGAAATCAGGGGAATTGCCTGGAGTGGAAGAGGTGTGATTACACGGGTAGAAATTAGCACAGACTCTGGAAAAACATGGGCAGACGCCAATTTGCAGAGCCCGGTATTGAGTAAGGCCCACACCTATTTCAGATACCTGTGGAGCTGGGACGGTTCGCCAACAGAAATATTAAGTCGTGCAATTGACGAAACGGGCTATATTCAGCCCAGCTTAAAGCAACTGACAGATGCCAGGGGCGCCGGAGGAGGCTATCATATGAATCCGGTAACAGCATGGCAAATCAAAGCTGATGGCACTACGTGGTTTAAGCCTGAAAAGGCGTAAAAATGCCCCCAATTAGCACCTAACTATTTGGGGGCATGCAGTATAACTAGAGCAACATTATTTAACAGGCAATCCCCTGTTTCTTTGCATTGGCGCAATGCTTGGATCATGCCCCCTAAAGGCTTTGAACATCTTGCCATAGTCTTCAGTATTGCCCTTAGAGAGAATCATATCTCTGAAGCGCTGTCCGTTAGCACTACTCAACCCACCGTGTTCTTCAAACCAAGAAAAAGCATCATTATCAAGCATTTCAGTCCACAAATAAGCATAATACCCAGCAGCATATCCATTTCCCCAGATGTGTAGAAAATAGCTGGAGCGATAGCGGGGCGGAACATAGGAAAGACTTAGTTTAGTCTTCTCTAATGCTGCCGTTTCGAACGCATCTGCATCTTGTAAAGGATCACTGCTCGTTAGTTTATGCCATTGCATGTCTAATGCTGCAGCAGCCAATACCTCTGTAAGGGCATAACCCTGATTAAATGTTGCTGCTTTTTTTATCTTATCTACTAAGGCCTGTGGCATCAACTCTCCTGTCTTATAATGCTTTGCGTAATTTTTAAATACTATAGGATCTACCGACCAGTGCTCGTTAAATTGTGAGGGAAACTCTACAAAATCCCGTGCAACGTTAGTACCTGATAAGGCTGGGTATTGCTGATTGGCAAAAAATCCGTGTAATGCATGTCCAAATTCATGGAACATAGTGGTTACGTCATCAAAACTAATTAATGCAGGCTGACCTTCAGCTGGTTTGGTAAAATTGCAGACATTGTAAATAACAGGCTTAGTACCCAGAAGTTTAGATTGCCCTACAATGTTGCTCATCCAGGCACCGCCATTTTTATTGTCGCGTTTAAAGTAATCACAGTAAAATATACCGATAGATGTGCCGTCTTTTTCAAAAAGCTCGTATACTTTTACATCTTTATGGTAAACCGGAATATCAGTACGCGGCTTAAAAGTAATGCCATACAATTGGGTTGCAGCGTAGAATACACCGTTTTCAAGCACATTGTTCAGCTCAAAATAAGGTTTAACCTGACTCTCATCCAAATCATACTTCTCTTTACGAACTTTTTCAGCGTAATAGTCCCAGTCGTACGCTTCCACTTTAAAACCAGCTTTTTCCCGATCTATCACTGTTTGAATATCCGCAGCTTCCTGCTCAGCTTTAGCTGTAGCGGAAGGTACCAGTTTTGCAAAGAAAGCTTCCACAGCTTCTGGTGTTTTAGCCATTTGGTCTTGTAGTTTCCATGTGGCGTAATCCCTAAAGCCCATCAGCTTCGCCTTTTGCGACCTAATCCTGGCAATCTCCACAATAATTTTACGTGTATCATTAGTATCGCTTTTCTCCGTACGGTTCCATGAAGCATCGAAAAGTTGCTTACGTGTACTGCGATCTGACAAAGATTGCAATGCAGGCTGGGTAGTTGTATTTTGCAAATGCAGCAGCCATTTGCCTTCCATTTTATTTTCTTTAGCCCCTTGTGCAGCAGCCCCCAGCTCTCCGTCAGACAAACCTGCTAATTTAGCTTTATCGCTCACCACTATTGCGCCTGCTTTAGCGGCTGCTAGCAATTTATTAGAGAATTTTGCACTCAGCGATGCTTCCTGTTCATTGAACTTTTTAAGGCTGCTTTTATTTTCTTCAGATAATTTTGCCCCGGCAAGTACAAATGTTTGGTATTGGTACTCGACCAATCGTGCAGATTCGGCATCCAACTTTAAGATAGCCCCGCTGTTATAGATGCTTTCAATACGCTTAAAAAGGTTGGCATTTAAGGAAATTGCATCTTGATGAGCGGCCAGTTTGGGCGCTATATCTTCTTGCAGCTTTTGTAGTGTATCGTTCGTATTTGCGCCAGTTAACAAGTTAAAAACATTGTTGACCCGGTTTAACAATTCGCCCGAACGCTCCATTGCCACTAATGTATTTTCAAAAGTAGGAGCCTCAGGATTTTCAGCAATCTTTTCAATTTCCTGCAAGTGAATTTTCATCCCCTCTACAAAAGCAGGTTTGAAATCATCATTCTTGATTTTTGTAAAATCAGGCACTTGATATGGCAATTTACTTTCTTTAAGAAAAGGATTGGAAGATGAAAGCGTATCAGTTACAGCGTCCGACTGCTTTTCACTGTTGTTGCAGGCGCTGAAAATCGCCATCATTGCCAAAAGCGGCAGTTTTAAGGATTGTTTCATGTACTAATATAACACAAACTGGGCAAAGCATGTTAACCCTGTAATAATTCTTGCTTGGTAGATTACAGAACGCATGGTGGCCAATTGTTTGAATTTCGCAATTATCTGTTTGAACGTAGCTAACCTGGCAACTCCAATTACCATCAACTTTGTGTTATAAAAATGATTAATTATGAACACAAGAAAAACATGGTTTATTACAGGAGCTTCTAAAGGATTAGGGCTTACCCTAACTAAAAAATTGTTGGAACAAGGCTATAATGTAGCGGCCACCTCAAGAACCGTTGATGCGCTTAGAAATGCTGTAGCAACAGAAACTCCTAACTTTTTACCATTGGCAATGAATATTGTAGATGAAGCAGATGTAAAAAAAGCAGTAGACGAAGCCATTGCTCATTTCGGCAGCATTGATGTTGTGGTAAACAATGCAGGGTACGGCCTAATTGGTGGATTGGAAGAATTATCTGATGAAGAAGCAAGAACAAATTTCGACGTCAATGTATTCGGGTCACTTAATGTTATTCGCCAGGCTTTGCCTCATTTACGGGCGCAGCACAACGGCCATATCTTCAATATCTCCTCGATAGGCGGCTTTTCTGGTGGTTTTCCTGCTTTCGGAATCTACTGCGCAACAAAATTTGCTGTACATGGCTTTACAGAATCCTTATCTCATGAAGTGAAACCTTTTGCTATAAATGTTTCGCTGGTAATGCCAGGATATTTCCGCACCAACTTCCTGGATGAGGGTTCCATCGTCACTCCTAAAAACGAAATTGCAGCTTATGAAAATGTAAGGGAAATGCAAACTGCACATCAGCAAAACATCAATGCCAATCAGCCTGGAGATCCTGAAAAAGCGGCAGAGGTAATGATCTCGGTTGCTCAGGAGGAGAACCCTGCAATCCATTTGTTCCTTGGTGCTGATGCCTACCGAACTGCAGAGATTAAAATAGCATCGGTTCAAAAAGATATGAAAACTTACAGACAGACAGCTACTGCTACCGGATTTGAAAATTAATATTTTAAATTTACAATATGGAAGGAACAGAAACACTGGAAGATTTCTACCAGAATAAGTTTAATCTTAAATATGACGGAGTTAACAGCGATCTGGGACACTTCAATGTATTTAGAATGGAAGAATGTTACCTCCCCGGAAGACCGCCAATACAGTACAGTCGCCGTGACTTCTATAAAATAACATTAATGCGGGGCAGGCATCTATACCACTATGGTGATAAAACCCTAGAAGTAAACGGAAGTACCCTCATCTTTTTTAACCCGCAGGTACCTTATACCTTTGAACGATTAACTGAAGATGAGGGTGGCTACTTCTGCATCTTTAAAGATGCCTTTTTTGCAGAGCACATTCGTGGCAGTTTAAAAGACCTGCCTATGTACTCGACTCAAGGTAAACCTGCCTATGTGCTAAACCAACAACAGGACGAGGCATTTGAATTGATCTTTAAAAAGATGCTGGAAGAGCTGGAGTCAGAATATGTATTTAAATACGACTTGATCCGCAATTACATCCTGGAAATGATCCATGGTGCGTTGAAACTGCAGCCGTCGGAAACTTTATATAAGCATGCGGATGCCAATGCACGTATCACCTCTGTTTTTACAGAATTGCTAGAGCGGCAATTCCCTATAGAATCCCGCTCGCAGCAATTCTCTCTGCGATCAGCTAAAGACTTTGCCGACAAATTAAATGTGCACACCAACCACTTAAACCGTGCAATAAAAATTGCTACTGGAAAAACTACCACTTCGCATATTGCAGAGCGATTGACTATCGAAGCGATCGCATTACTGAAGCACACGAACTGGAACATATCTGAAATAAGCTATAGTCTGGGATTTGAAGAGCCTTCACATTTTAATAATTTCTTTAAAAAACATACCAGTTTAACCCCTGGTGCCTACCGGATATAAAGCCCATTTAGCCAAACATTAATTACATTTGAGAAATCATGGATAAATATGCTTTAGTAACGGGTGCTAGTAAAGGGATTGGAAGAGAACTAGCTATTCAACTGGCCGAACGGGGATACCATTTATTATTAGTGGCGCGTTCAGAAAGTGAACTTTTGGTTCTCACACAATTTATTAAGGAACAGCATCAGGTTAAAGCCTATTACCTATCAGCAGATCTTTCTAACCCTGGTGCTTCATACCGGGTGGCAGAATGGTGTATAGAAAGGACTTCCAACATTTGTATACTAGTTAACAATGCGGGCTTTGGCATCTTTGGTCAATTTGAGGCCCTGAAAATGGATGATCAGTTGGAGATGATCAGACTGAACGTTAACGCAGTAGTTGAGCTTACCCACCTTTTATTGCCGCAATTACACCGACAAAGCCAAGCCTACATATTAAACGTATGCAGTACGGCGGCTTACCAGGCTATGCCAGCCATGGCATTATACGCAGCCACTAAATCTTTTATCCTTTCCTTTACCAGGGCGCTTAGATATGAACTAAAAGAGAGCAATGTAGCAGTAACTTGCCTCTCACCCGGCCCAACAGACACTGACTTTGCCAGTCGGGCGGGACTAGATATGCTAACCGAACTGGCAGATAAATTTAACATGCCCGCTACTACTGTTGCAAGGATAGGACTGCAGGGAATGTTCAACAAGAAAGCTGAAATCATACCGGGTTTCATTAATAAACTATCTGCAGCAGGCGCTACCTTTCTTCCAAAACGCCTTATAGAGCGAATCAGCGCAAGTATTTACAAAAAATAAATATGCTGAAATAATTTGATATCATAATTATTTCTCTACATTTGTAATGCCTACTAAAATAGTAGACTTTATTTATATGAATAAATCGCAACACATATTATACGCATCCCGAATGCGAATGCCTAACCCCAAAGGGGCAGGTTGTTGCTGTTGTTGTTAATCTGTAAGCCATTACTGATCGATTTCACCTCCCCTGGCTACTATTACCATATCTGCAGCGGGCTTTAATCAACATCTTTTTATTATTTAACAAAAACAACAATGGAAAACTCATATCCTAAATTCCTACTAGGCGATATTATAACTCAAGAACAATACGATTTCTTTAACAAGAATGGGTTTGTACATTTTAAGAATTTCATCAAAAAAGAAACTGTGGCTGATATTATTCAGGCTTCTGAAGTAGTGCAAAATGATTGGGTAGAAAACCAACGGGTAAAAGTAAATGGTATCCCAGTTAAATATGGGAAAGACTTAGATGGTACCGAAATTGTACAACGCTTTGCTTTTATTAACCAGCACCACAACCTCTTTGCTGAACTGGCTAAAGACCCTCGTTTTGATGTATTGCTTAGTCTTATTGGCAACGGTGCGAGATTGGGTACTGAAGAAAAAGATGGCATGGTCCTTAACCACTATGTAAACGGACCAGAGAGTAAATTTACCCAAATGGGATGGCACACTGATGGATTAAGGGACGTTTTCCAGGGCCAAAAACTTAATCCTATGCTTAACGTAGGAATTCATTTGAGCACATTAAAACCAGGAAATGGCGGATTAAGAATCCTTCCTGGCACACATAAACAAGGCATTTACGATATGCTGTTTCGCAAAAGATATTTCCTTGACAACAATGCAGATAAAAATGAGATGGCTATTGTTCCTGAAGCCGGAGATCTTACCATCCACGACGGCCGTTTGTGGCACAGGGTGGCGCAGTCTAACATTATTGGCGAGGAAAGCCGTAGAAGAGTGATCTATATTCCAATCATAGCCGGAAAATACAACCCTAAAAATGAAAATAGCCCAACTGCGTTTTACCAGCGCTTTGCAAGTTTGGTAAAATAACTGGATATGCTGATTGCAATGATGATCACCTGGATGGTGCGCTCAGGAAAGTTGGAGGCCGGCAGGCAATATTTCAACTCCTTAATAAGAAAATAGATGTTTGGTTAGATCTATGTGTTTGGTTCTGAAAAACCCGGATTGGATAGTCCGGGTTTTCTATTTTATAAAAAAATAATATAATAATATTTGTTTCGTACGAAACTTATCCTACCTTTGTTATATGAAACAGAATCAGCCTTTTAATCCCATACCTGAACCTACCCGCGCAGAGCTGGAAATTTTACAAGTATTATGGGAATTCGGCCCATCTACTGTTCGTTTGGTAAACGATAAGCTAAACGAACAAAGAGATGTTAACTACACTTCTACATTGAAACAAATGCAGATCATGGCAGATAAGGGTATCCTTAAACGCGATGAAAGTCAGATGAAACATATTTATATCCCGGTTGAACCAGAACAAAAAACGAAAGACCAGTTACTAAACCGCTTTGTAAACACCTTATATAAAGGCTCAGCCTCTAACCTGGTAATGCAGGTTTTAGGCAATACCGAAACCTCTAAGGAAGACCTGGATGCTATTAAACAATTGTTAAAAAAACTAGATCAATAAATTCAAATAATTAACCAATCACCGTTATGGAATTTCAAACTGCCATTTACACCACGCTACTTCACTCTCTATGGATGGGTTTAATCGTGACCTTAGTAACCGGACTGATTATCGTGGCAACAAAAAAGAGCACAGCCGCATTAAGGTATAACCTCCTTACGGCTACACTATGCTTGTTCGTAATTAGTATCGCTGCTGTATTTTTCATAGAAGTGAGCGGTCAGGAATCTGTAGCAACGGCTAACCTGAACCAGGCCGCAGTTGTTACAACAATTAATGCCCATGCCCTTGCAACTTCCTCTCCCAATTCAGATCAAACCTTTTTTGTAACATTGAAAAGCATGATCGGCTTTTGGGGCCATTACTCCAACCAAATTGTGTTGGTATGGTTTCTAATCATTTGCGCCAAATGTGTTCAGCTCCTGGCGGGATTGCATACTGTTTCTTATTTAAAGAAAACAAGTGTAATCAGGGCAGGATCTTACTGGGAAGATAAAGTGACAGAACTGGCAACCAAACTTAATATTACAAAACATATCCAAATCCTTCACTCAGGACTGGCCAAAGTACCTATGATAGTGGGTCACTTTAAGCCGGTAATCTTGGTTCCGCTTGGCATGTTAAATGGCTTATCATTAAAAGAAGTAGAAGCCATCTTAAGTCACGAGCTGGCTCATCTAAAACGTAATGACTATCTGGTAAATCTATTGCAAAGCCTTGTAGAGATTATATTTTTCTTCAACCCAGGTGTGCTGTGGCTGTCAAAACTAATTAAAGAAGAACGCGAAAACTGCTGCGACGACCTTGCCCTTTCCTGCACAGAGAATAAGCAACAATACATCAAGGCACTTATTTCCTGCCAGGAATTTAAAAATCAGGCAGCTTATGCTATGGCTATTACCGGCAGAAAAAATACTTTAAAAGAACGCGTTAGCAGATTGATATTCAATAGTAATTCCTCTCTAAGCAGAGCTGAAAAGGCATTGCTTGCAGTAGTTTTGGTGTCTTCTTTAGTGTTAACAGCAGCTTTTAGTAGTATTAACAAGGATAAAACATCTGCAAATCCAGTTGCAAAACCAAACCTTGCAATGCCTGAAATCAGTAAAAAAATAGCTCTACAAGACACCATTAAAAAAATCATTGCTAAAAAGACTGTGTTAAACAAATCGGTTAAGCAAAAAGCCAAAATGGCCAATAGTGATATCCAAGTCCAACAAAAGGTAGCTGACACTAAGATCTCTGACACCGTTAAAGCAGAAATTGATGTTGCAGGGTTTTCAGCAAAAGCAGGGCGTTACGATGCTGACGCTAAAAAATATGAAGCAGAGAATAAGAAGTACGAAGAGGCCGCCCAAGCCAGCCAGGTTAAAATAAAAAAATACGAGGCAGATGTTAAAAAATATCAGGCAAATGTGGCGAAGTATCAAACAAACGCAAAAAGGTATGCCGCCGATATAAATAAATATGCTGTAGCCGCAGCAAAGCATGCCGCAGATCCAGACAAATACCCAGCTCCTGCCGAACCAATAGCACCTTCAGTTCCTTCTGTACCAGCAACGCCAAAAATCCCTAATATGCCTCCAGTTCCACCAACTCCCATTACGCTAAATGTACCATTGCATCCTGCGGCTAAAGTAACTGTTGAACCGATAAACCTAAGGGGCTTGAGGGTAGACATTGCAACTCCCAAACCCGATATGACAACAGATCTACGCAATGAAGGCCTGTTAAAAGACACGAAAAACTTTAAATATAAGTTGAACGGCGAATCGCTGATCATAGACGGGGTAACACAACCAGAGCAAATTCATCAAAAATATTTAAACAAATATTTGAAAAACAGAAGTGGGACCATTACCACATCGGTAAGCAGTAACTAAGCGTCCGCAGATTCCTCACAGCAACAAGTCCAAACATGAATTTTAAATCTATTGCGCTCCTGACCTTTTCAGCGCTGTTTGTCAGCGTCCTTACTTTTTCTTCAAAAACCTACGCACAGCGAGCAGATTCTACTAAAAAGCAACACACTGACACTACTAAAAGCCTAAAGGAGATAAGTGTAACTGCAAAAAAAGCTTTCAGTATAAAAAAGATGGATCGTGTGGTGATTAACGTAGATGCACTTATTTCCAACGCTGGTACATCAGCACTGGATGTACTTGAAAAATCACCAGGCGTACAGGTAGACCAAAATGGTAGCATCAGCCTAAAGGGCAAACATGGTGTACTTATCTATATAGACGATAAGCCTACGTATCTGGCAACTGAAGAGCTCCAAAATTATTTAAAATCACTTCCCTCGTCTTCCCTAGAACAAATTGAGATCATGAGTAATCCACCTGCAAGGTATGACGCCGCTGGCGGAGCTGGAGTTATCAATATCCGCACAAAGAAAGGAACGGCTAAAGGCTTTAATGGTGCCTTAAACTTAGCCGTCAATCAGGGAAAAAGAACAAGATTGCCAAACAGCATAAACTTCAACATCCGCAACAAAAAAATGAATTATTATGGCATCCTGAGTGATAATTACAACAACAGCTTCACCGATCTGGACATCAACAGGACTTATAAAAATGCGGATAATAGTCCCCGCTCCTTCTTTAACCAGAATAGCTTTTTCGACCGCAACGGAAATACCCTTAATGGGAAGGTAGGGGCAGATTACTACCAATCGCAAAAGACAACCTGGGGTATAGTTCTTACCGGAATGAAGCGAAAATCTACCCAAATCAACAACAATACCAGCAACCTGTTTAATGCCAGCAAACAACTGGACTCTATCATCACTGCAAAAAATGTCGACAAGATTAACTTTATCAACGGTGGAATAAATTTCAACTACAGGCACCAATTTGATAGCACCGGGCACGGCATTACTGCCGATATAGATTACCTGATCTATCAAAACCAAACCGATCAAACTTACTACAACCACAGCTACTTTGCGGGCGGGAATTTAAAATCAGAAGATATTCTAAGTGGCAATCTGCCTTCTACTATTAATATATACTCAATAAAAACAGACTATACCTTACCCCTGGCCAATGCCTGGAAATTTGAATCAGGCCTTAAAACCAGTTACATCACTACAAATAACAAGGCCGACTACTCCAACACGGTTAATCAACACACCAAACCAGATTACGATAAAAGCAATCACTTCCTGTTTCAGGAGCGCATCAGTGCGGCATACCTAAACTTAAGTAAAGAAATGAAACGGCTTTCAATGCAGCTGGGCTTAAGGACAGAGAACACCCAATCTGATGGGCATCAGCTGGGTAACATCATGAAACCAGATTCTACCTTTTCGAAATCTTATACCAGCATCTTCCCAACATTTTATCTGCTCTATAAGATAGATTCGGCAAGCAAACATCAAGTCGGCCTAAATTATGGAAGAAGAATAGAACGGCCATTTTATCAAGACTTAAACCCTTTTTTATCACCACTAGATAAATTTACTTATTACGTAGGCAATCCGTTTTTAAAACCATCCTACATCCAATCAGTAGAACTTTCTTACACCTTTAAAAATAAATACACCCTTACCTCCAGCTATTCAAATGATAAGGATGCCGTTAATGAGACCATAGAGATTACCAATGGAACCTATTACAGCAGGCCAGCAAACCTGGGCAGGCAAATTGTGAAAAGCCTTTCATTTAATGGAGATATGGATCCTTTTAAATGGTTAAATATCAACTTGTACAGCGAGCTGACTAACATTGCAAGTAAAAGCGCATTTTACACCGGCACACTCAATACCAGTGGAACTTACGTGTATACCAGTGCCAATGCAAGGATTACTTTTGGCAAAGGATGGGATGGAGAGTTAAGCGGCAACTACAGAAACAGGATGATTACTGCTCAGTTTGTTCTTGGAGAGATCTGGACTACCAATGCAGCAGTACAGAAAAAACTATCTGCAAAGTCTACCATAAAACTTAGTTTAAATGATCTTTTTTACAGCAATGTACGCACCGGCATCATCAAAAACCTAGCGCTAACAGAAGCCAACTGGGTCAATAAATCAGATACCAGAACAGCAATTCTGTCCTTTAGTTACCGCTTCGGCAAAACCTTTACCACTCCACCAAAACACGAAAATAACGGTGCAGATGCAGAGAAAAACAGGGTTAAAGGTTAGTAATTAAGCGTAAAAACCCACACAGCATAACCACTGCCATTTTATGACGAGCCCAAACATGCCAAAGCGAGCCCATCATTAAAAAAGAATAGGCCGAAAGTCTTTCGCAAAAATTACTTGTTTAGCGTTTCCTTAACAGAACCACAGGCCAACATGGCACTTCCGAAGTAAGGATTTTTAACCGCTTTTTCGCTGCTCAACCAGCTGCTTTTCTTCATTGGGCAAAACATTACGTAAGCTGGTTCTGCAGAAAGTTTGGTTGTTTTTGCGAGCGCTATTATATTTGTTGAAAGAGCAGCAAACTGCTCGCGTTGCGCTTTAAGAACTTTACTTTTAGCAATACCTGCTGATTGTTTTAGAAGTGAGGCCTTGCTCACCTTGGTTATGGTTTTATCATCTGCCCCGTTCAAAGCTTTTGTCAATTCTGCTGCCTTAGTTGATGCAAGTGCTGCGTTACCCGCTACAAGAGCATCTTTAAGGCTGTAATAAGACGGCAATATTGTTTTTGCATCGGCATTAACATGCTGTTGTGCAAACCCGGTTTGAAGAAAAAATGTTGCAATAAAAGTACCCAATAGAATTAGCTTTTTCATGATCAAGTGGTTTTTATGATGTGGTAAAGATCGGCACTGCTTTCCAAAAACATCTTATATAATTTTGAGAAAAGTTTATAATATAACGTCGGAATCTATATCGTTCGTATCTTTATAAAGACATCCTTAAAAACAAGAACTATAGAATATACTCCTCTATGTTAGAAATAATTAAACAGCCCTGGCCCTGGTATACATCAGGTGCCGCAATTACCTTAATCATGATAATGCTGCTTTATTTTGGAAAATCCTTTGGCTTTTCTGCTAATTTAAGCGCTATATGCAGTATGATGGGAGCTGGAAAAAGAGTAAAATTTTTTGATTTCGATTGGAGAGCACAAAAGTGGAACCTGCTATTTTTAGTTGGAGCCATCATTGGCGGATACCTTTCTTCTACCCTACTAGCAAGCGATCAACCTTTAAAATTATCGCCATCAACTATTCATGACCTCGCAAAGCTGGGTTTCTATTTCGATGGTGGATTAAATCCTGTACAACTATTTGGCTTCAAATCTCTAGCCTCTATAAAAGTAATATTACTCCTGCTGGCAGGGGGCTTAATGGTGGGTTTTGGTACCAGATATGCAGGTGGTTGTACATCTGGCCATGCCATTAGCGGTCTTTCAAATTTACAAGTTCCCTCATTAATTGCCGTAATAGGATTCTTTATAGGTGGTCTTGTTATGACTCATCTCCTATTTCCTTTAATCTTTTAGCAATGAAATTCTTCAAATACATTATTACCGGCATCTTCTTTGGAATTGTGATGACTAAATCTGAAGCAATATCCTGGTATCGGATTCAGGAAATGTTTCGCTTTCAATCCTTTCACATGTATGGAATTATCGGAACAGCGGTGCTCCTTGGTACAACAGCCGTGTATCTCATTAAAAATAGGAAGATAAAAGACCTTAAAAATGAACCCATAATATTTCCACCTAAAGAAGTGGGCTGGAAAAGATACCTGATTGGCGGAACCATATTCGGATTGGGCTGGGCATTAACAGGATCATGCCCGGGGCCAATTTTCGTAAACATTGGATATGGGTATCTTGGAATGGTAGTTGTAGCTATAGG
>JANXVH010000076.1 GCA_025351765.1 Pedobacter sp. | reverse complement strand
TTATAAGCCACACCATAACAATCTGTCGGTTAAGTCCGAACGATTTGTTGACATCCGGAACGCGCTCCGCCATCGCTGATCAGCTAAAAATAACAGGCACTGCTTCCGTTTCAATATTTTAACTAGTCGACTCATCAGATTTAATCTGCCAGCTGTGATAGCAGGTAGCAGAAGTTCATTGACGTATTAAAAGCCGCTAGGGCTTTGAATTATGCATGGCATAAAAATAGGGCCTTGATAAAACGATTGCAAAATGCACCGACAGCCGCTATTAGGTCTTCTTTAAGTGCATTCTTTAAAACATTGCAACTAAAAAAACGTTACTAAAGTAGCAAACTAATTAAAAAAACAAAGGCAGCGAATTGGCCGGCGGTAGCCTCAATAAAATTATTAAACAACCGGCAGCCATTACCACTAATTTTAAAGACGTACAATGCGACGGCAAAAAACCACCTTCTTTTCATGAGGGTGAGACTGCGCAACCACTCTACCTGCTACCTAAAGCGCCTGAAGGGGGGTTCACACTTAATCCCAACTATAGTTTAAAACTAAGAGCAAAGTGCTTCTAACAGCTAAAACCTTTACAAATAAAGTTTAAAAAATTAGGGTAATGGAAAACTCGAATTTTGCGCTGTAAGATTCAAAAAAAGAGGCCATCTCAATATTTGAGACCACCTCTGGATAAAACAGGGAAGGCGATGCAAGTATCCCTAATTCCTATTTCGCATTGCAGTCCGGATGGAAAGATTATTGACGCCCACGTTATCGGCGAAAAGTTAAACAAAAACCTGCAGGAACTATTTGTTAATTAGGGTTAGTTAAAGCGTTTTTGAGGGACGGCCAGTAAAATGGTTCGTTTTTTTTGTTTAAAATTACTGGATTTAAAACTATTGTGCAATAAAACCAGTACCTTGTATGAATCACCATTAGCGGGTAGGGGTTGAATTATGGGAATAGTCATATTTGGAGGTGTAATTACCTTACTTTTTGGGTTAAGCGTTTTGTTCTATAAAGTTATTGTAAGCCAGGCGATGAAGTACTTTATACTTCCTGCATTACAAAAAACGAAGTATGTGCTTAAAGATTTTGGGTTTGCCGGGTTCTTTACGATTGGCGATTTCCAGGAAGAGGCCCTTTCCATACGACCTATTTCAACCAATGGATCTGTTATTAACTCCATTTACGTTTTTCTTTATATTTCAACAGCAAATGCTACTGAAACCTTTAGGATGACTGCAAGGATTGAAACCGTGTTTTTCTGGATCAGCAAAGTTGAATATAGTCACGAGTTGGGTTAAAGTTTATATTTTGAGAAATACAATTATCTTGATCCTGATTTCCGGATTGGGTGGATTGATAACCAAATATTAACCGGATTTTGCAATGAGGATTTTAATCATATGCCTGGCAATTGTGCTGGCACAAAGCCCTTTTCTAAAAGCTCAGGATGTAAAAAAGAAGATCAAACTATTTGATGGAAAAACATTTAGTGGCTGGGAAGGAGACACTGCTAAGTCCTGGCGCATTGAAAACGGAGCTATTGTAGGAGGCAGGCTGGATTATATGGTGCCCCATAATGAGTTCATTTCCACCACAACAAAATATTCCAATTACATTTTAAAGCTCAAATTTAAACTGACGGGTACAGAAGGTTTTGTAAATGGTGGTGTGCAATTCCACAGTGAACGCATCTCTAATCCGGATTTTGAAATGAGGGGTTATCAGGCAGATATTGGAGATGGCTTCTGGGCTTCCTTATACGATGAATCTCGCAGAGATAAATTACTCGTTACTGCCGATCCGAATTTGATTAAGCAGCTGCTAAAACGAGGAGCATGGAATGACTACGAAGTTCGGTCTTCAGGGCGCAGGATTCAGATCTTCTTAAATGGTAAGCAAACTGTAGACTATACAGAAGAGGATCAGTCTATCCCGCAATCGGGCCTTATTGCTTTTCAACTTCACGGGGGAGGTAAGACTGAAATATCCTACAAAAATATGATACTTTATCCCATTAAATAGAAGATTTTAAGATATAATTGTATCGGTATCTGATACAATTATGCTACTCTTGAATGTGTAAAATGATTAATTTCGTTATTACACAGATAAAACCAAATATAATATGAACTTAAAACGGTTACTTCTTACCCTTCCAATTGCGCTCTTTATTGTTACTTTGAGCTTTGCTTTTAAAGACATACAGCACCATGTTCTTCGTAAAGTAAAGGAAGATATTAAGTACGACAGAGAATATACGTTGGAGACGACCATGCTGGGTTATATGAGCCCGGAGGGAAAGCGTAATCCAACTTTGAAGGTGAGTAAAGGCGAACTGGTACGCATAAAAATTGTGAATGGTGAGCTGATGACCCATGATATCGCCCTGGAAAAAGCAGCAATCAAAAGTAAAACCCTGGTACAGAAAGGTGATACATCCAGTGTAGTATTCCGTGCTGATAAAAATGAAATTTATTATTGCAGTATCCCTGGTCACCGTGCCGCAGGTATGGTTGGTAAGATAGAAGTGGTGGAAGGCGTCATAAAAAAGGAGGTTGTTTTAGCAGGGATAGTTCCTAAAAAAGGCAACAAAATCCTTAACCTGAATTTTGAGAAAGGTACTCTGGAAGACTGGACGGCTACGGGTGATGCATTCAGCAATCCACTGGTAACAGCGGATCAAACGGCAGTTTATGAAAAAGATATAAATACCGGCATTGCAGGCAAGTATTTTGTAAGTAGTGGAGGCACTAAAAACTATAAAAGAACAGGTACGTTAACCTCTGTACCTTTCACAGTTACACAACCTTATGCTTCGTTTAAAGTTTCGGGCGGAGCCCTGCAAGATACACGAGTAGAATTGGTTCAGGCTGATAACAATAATGTGATCTTTCAGATTACCGGGGCTGGTCGCGCTACTTTGCAGCCGGTAATTGTAGATTTAAAGGCACAATTGAACAAAGAAATCTTTATCCGTTTGGTGGATAGCGAGACCGGGATATCTCAGATTCCTTACATTGGTGATGACGTATGGGGCCATATCAATTTTGACGATTTTCTTTTCTATCCTGTTAAACCGAACTTTCCGAATGAACTGAAGAAAGAAGATATCATCATTTTACCACCACTTGATCCTGTAATCAATGCTGGTTTATCGCCGCAAAAGGCTGCGGAGGCCATGACGCCTAAGCCTGGTTTTACTGTAAAACTGGCCGCTGCTGAACCTGATGTAGTTCGTCCGATTAGCTTTACCATTGATGCACGAGGCAGGTTATGGGTAGTTGAAGCGCATACTTACCCGGTAAGGGCACCTGAGGGTCAAGGTAAGGACAGAATTTTGATACTTGAAGACACGAATGGAGATGGTACTTTAGACAAGAGGACTGTTTTTATGGAAGGTCTGAATTTGGTGAGTGGAATTGAAATTGGAATGGGTGGAGTGTGGCTGGGTGCCGCGCCTAACTTGCTGTTTATCCCTGTTGATATGAAAACAGATAAACCTACTGGTCCGCCACAGATTGTACTAGACGGATGGGGTTATGATGATACACACGAGATCCTTAACAATTTAAGATGGGGGCCTGACGGCTGGTTATATGGTACACATGGTGTATTTACTCAATCTAATGTGGGCGCTCCGGGTGCTCCTAATGAACAACGTGTGCGCTTAAATGCGGGAGTATGGCGCTATCATCCAACTACTAAGAAATTTGAATTATTTGCAGAGGGTACAAGCAATCCATGGGGAATAGATTTTAACGATTACGGACATCCTTTTGTTACCGTTTGCGTAATCCCGCACATGTTCCACATTATACAAGGAGCAAGGTATTTGCGCCAGGCGGGTAACCATTTTAATCCATACACTTACGATGACATTAAAGAATCTGGCGATCACGTGCACTGGATAGGAGACAGGGGTCCACATGCTGGTAACTTCAGGTCGGCCTCAAAAGGTGGGGGACATGCTCATGCCGGTGCGATGATCTATTTGGGTAGTGAGAACTGGCCGGCACAATACAGGAATACTATTTTTATGAACAACATTCATGGTAGTCGTGTAAATGTGGACATTCCTAACCGCAAGGGTTCCGGGTATTCTGTAAGTCACGGTGAAGATTTCTTATTGACAAACGATACCTGGTCACAGTGGCTTAATTTCAAGTACGACCAAAGTGGCTCTGTATTCGCGATTGACTGGTATGATAAGAACCAATGCCATAGCCCTAACCCAGATGTGCACCAGAAAACAATGGGAAGGATTTTTAAGATCAGTCACGAATCAGATAAGTGGGTAAAAGTAGACCTTTATAAAGCAACTGATAAAGAATTGGTCAATTACCAATTGACTAAGAACGAATGGTATGTACGCCAAGCGCGCCAAATTTTGCAGGAACGTGGACCTAACAAAAAGGTGCACAAAATGCTGAAAGAAATATTGGCAAACAACCCTGACGTAACCAGGAAACTGCGGGCATTGTGGGCCCTGCATGTAACCAAAGGCCTGGAAGAAGCAGACTTGTTAGCTTTAATGAATAATGAGAGCGAATACATCAGAAGCTGGAGTATCCAGCTGATTGCTGAAGATAAAAAAGTTTCGGAAGCAGCACTGAAGCGTTTTGCCG
>JANXVH010000032.1 GCA_025351765.1 Pedobacter sp. | reverse complement strand
CCACCGGGGTTAGTTTTTGATCCTGCGCTGATATTTGTTATACCCAATTTTATAATGTTATTCCTAAAGTTTTCAGATTCTCGTGTGGACATGGAAAGTTCTACCTCCTCATTAAATATTCTGTACGCACAGATGAGTTGTACAAGTTCACGGTCGCTCATCTCCACCTTAGGTTCTAAACCTCCGCTAAACGGCCTCAACCGTGGAAAAGATAGGCTATATTTAGTTTGCCAGTAATTTTTCTCCAGATAATTAAGGTGTAGCGCTGTAAAGAAACAATCAGTACGCCAGTCCTCCAAACCGATCAACACACCCAACCCAATTTTATGAATACCAGCCTTGCCTAACCTATCAGGAGTTTCCAGTCGATACCTAAAATTAGATTTCTTTCCTTTGGGATGGTGTTTTTTGTAGTCTCCCTGATGATAGGTTTCCTGATATACCAGCACCGTGTTTAGTCCATAAGGTGTAAGTTGCTGATAATCTTCCAAATCCAATGGCTGTACTTCCATCGAGATATGCGCAAAGTGCGGACGGATCAGGTCGAGCACCTTTTTAAAATAGTCCACATGAACGGTTTCATTATCTTCTCCGGTAACCAATAGTACATGGTCATAGCCCATCGCTTTAATAGTGCTAACTTCCTGCATAATCTCCATTGGCGAAAGCGTTTTACGCTTCACCTTATTGTCATAGCTGAAACCACAATAGGTGCAAATATTTTTACACTCATTCGAGAGGTAAAGTGGAACGTACATTTGTATCACCTTACCAAAACGCTTTAGGGTTAATTGTTGGCTCAGGGCCGCCATCTGCTCCAGGTATGGAGTTGCGGCGGGAGATACCAACGCTTTAAAATCTTCCAGTGTTCTTTTGCTTGCAGTTAATGCCTGTTCCACATCAGCGCTTGTTTTATTGTAAATACTGGCTTTAGTTTCGTCCCAATTATAGGTCTTGAAAATATCGCTGAAGTTATTCATCTAAAAAGGAGGTTAGGGGGCTGCTGGCCATTGCATAATTTAATGGCAGCGCCAGTTTAGCTTCAAAGGCTATTCGTCCAGCTTCAACAGCCATTTTAAACGCGGTTGCCATCTGTACGGGGTTGCCCGATACCGCTATCGCGGTATTTACCAATACGGCGTCTGCGCCTATCTCCATCGCCCAAGCGGCGTCTGAAGGCGACCCAATACCTGCGTCAACAATTACAGGCACATTACTCTGGCTAATAATGATCTCTAAAAAATCAATCGTTTTTAATCCCTTATTACTGCCTATCGGTGAACCTAAAGGCATTACGGCTGAAGTACCTGCGTCTTCCAGCCTTTTGCATAAAACCGGGTCAGCATGAATATAAGGGAGTACAATAAATCCCAGTTTTGCCAGTTCTTCAGTTGCTTTTAAGGTTTCAATAGGATCGGGCATCAGATACTTCGGGTCGGGATGTATCTCTAATTTGATCCAGTTCGTTTCTAAAGCTTCCCTTGCCATTTGAGCCACGAAAACAGCTTCCTTGGCATTGCGTACACCAGACGTATTGGGTAGTAAGTTAATATGCGGATATTTGAGGCGCATCAACAGGTCATCCTGTTCATTATTTCTCATATCCACGCGTTTAAGCGCCACAGTAACCAGTTCCGAGCCAGAAGCAAGCAAAGCTTCTTCCATCAAAATTGAAGAACTGAATTTGCCAGTACCCGTAAACAAACGGGAGTTAAAAAATTTATCAGCTACATTTAACATTGGAGTTCAGTTTAAATAAGTTCATTGAAGGATGGTGAACTTAACAATTGATAACTATAATTGACAGTAGCTTCAGGGTCTATGGCTTTTGCAATAGCCCCAGATATGGCTACACCGTAAAGACCTGCGTCCATGAGCATGGTAATGTTTTCAGGTAACACGCCACCAATACCTATAATGGGAACAGTCATATTCGCATCCCGCATTTGTTTCACGATAGTTTTAAAGCCTTCCAAACCTAGAATGGGACTTAGCTTCTCTTTGGTTTTCGTGAACCGATAAGGGCCGCAACCGATGTAATCAACACCTTCATCAACTCTTTGTTGAACGTGCTGAAAGGTATTGGCAGTACCCCCGATGATCATTTTTTGACCCACTATATGCCTCGCCAGTTTAACAGACATATCCTGCAAACCCAAATGAACACCAAAGGCACCTGCTTTCAGCGCAATTTCCGGGTGGTCATTTACAATCAACTTCGCCCCATACTGGTCGCATAATCTTTTCGCTTCGAGCGCATATTCCAGAATTACATCCACTGGTTTATCTTTAACCCTAAGCTGTACCCATTTGCACCCTGCTTTAAGTGCCTTATTGATGGCCGTCAGGTGCGAGTCGTTTTCAGTTTGTTGTGATATATAATGTAGTCTATCTATCATGATGTTGTATGCTAATTAAATGGGTAGATTTTCTGCAATTGGTTAAAACTTTCTACGGCTTTATTGGGTTCATTCCAAAGCATCCCCAACATGGCGGCTCCATCAAACCCCATCTGTTTTATTTGTGGTAAATTGGACAACTTCAGCCCACCTAAAGCAATTACCTGAGGTTTGACATTAACCTTATCCAGTTTAAAATCAACGGCTAACCTACTTTGATAGCCGGGCTTTGAAATGCTATCAAACACAGGCCCATAAAAGACATAGTCAAAATGTGCCAAATCTGGAAGTATCGAAAGATCATGGATAGAAGTACTTAAAATCATTTCTTTGGCAAGCCTAGCCTGCAATTGTTTTAGGATTGAAGCTTCTCTTGCCTTTCCAGTATAATGCAATCTATTGATCCCGTAATCAGGTGCAATTTCATGAAACTGATGCAAGGCAATCCGCTCATAAAAGCGTGGCCTAATACCATTCAATAAATCTTTCACAGATTGTACATCGCTTTCCGGTTTTCTAAGATGAAAATATTTCATCCCCGCCATAAATAGGTTGTTGATGAGTATGCTCTCATCCATTATTGCAGTAGGGCTCGAAATAATGATTAGTTCCATACTAGAAATAGATCTCGCTGCCTTTTTGTAAAAACTCTTTTGACTTTTCTTCCATGCCTTTGGCTAGTACATCAGTTTCAGCCATAGCGTTTTCTTTTGCGTAGTCGCGTACATCCTGTGTAATCTTCATCGAGCAGAAATTAGGGCCACACATCGAGCAGAAATGGGCGATCTTAGCACCATCCGCAGGAAGGGTTTCATCATGGTATTCACGGGCAGTATCGGGGTCTAGCGACAAGTTAAACTGATCCTCCCAACGGAACTCAAAACGTGCCTTGCTTAAAGCATTGTCGCGATATTGTGCTCCAGGGTGCCCCTTGGCAAGATCGGCTGCATGTGCCGCAATTTTGTAGGTGATCACGCCATCTTTAACATCTTTTTTGTTGGGAAGTCCCAAATGTTCTTTGGGAGTAACATAGCAAAGCATGGCCGTACCGAACCAGCCGATCATGGCGGCTCCAATTGCCGAGGTAATATGATCATAACCCGGTGCAATATCTGTGGTTAAAGGACCTAAAGTATAAAATGGTGCCTCGCCGCAGTGTGCCAATTGCTTGTCCATATTTTCCTTAATCATGTGCATAGGAATATGTCCGGGACCCTCAATGATCGTTTGTATGTCGTGCTTCCAGGCAATCTTAGTCAGTTCACCTAAAGTCTCCAGCTCACCAAACTGGGCGGCATCATTTGCATCAGCAATACAACCTGGCCTTAATCCATCACCTAAGGAGAATGCCACATCATAAGCTTTCATAATTTCGCAGATCTCTTCAAAATGAGTATAAAGGAAATTCTCTTTATGATGGGCAAGGCACCACTTCGCCATAATAGAACCACCACGAGAAACAATTCCTGTAATACGTTTTGCGGTAAGCGGTACATAACGTAACAATACGCCGGCATGGATGGTGAAATAATCTACACCTTGTTCCGCTTGTTCTATTAAAGTATCCCTAAAAATCTCCCAGGTAAGGTCTTCGGCCTTACCATTTACTTTTTCCAGGGCCTGATAAATCGGAACGGTGCCAATAGGAACAGGTGAATTACGGATAATCCATTCGCGGGTTTCATGAATGTTTCTACCGGTAGATAGGTCCATGATCGTATCAGCACCCCAACGGCATGCCCATACCGTTTTTTCTACTTCTTCTTCAATACTGGAAGTAACTGCCGAGTTGCCGATGTTGGCATTGATCTTCACCAGAAAATTACGCCCGATGATCATAGGTTCGCTTTCAGGATGGTTAATATTAGAAGGAATAACTGCTCTGCCACAGGCTACTTCCTGGCGTACAAATTCAGGGGTGATGAATCCTTTTGGTGTATTAGCGCCGAAACTTTGGCCAGGATGCTGATGCGACATCACCTCATATTGTCCGTCCAATTGTTCCTTAAGCAGCTCTATACGCTGATTTTCGCGAATGGCGATATACTCCATTTCGGGTGTAATGATCCCTTTTCTGGCATAATGCATCTGCGATACATTCATACCCGGCTTTGCTTTATAAGGTTTGCTGATGTGTGAAAACCTTAAAGTGTCTAGCTTTTCATCATTAGCCCGCAGGTTACCATAATCTGAGGAAATTTCTTCCAATTGATTTACATCGCCACGATCAACTACCCATTGCTCACGCAGGCGTGGCAAACCTTGTTTAACATCAATTTCTATATCAGGGTCTGTAAAAGGTCCGCTGGTATCATAAATGGTTACCGGTGCGTTCGGTTCTGTCTCGCCAAATCTGCCGTGCAGTTTGGTTTCGCTCAGAAGTACTTCGCGCATGGCCACTTTAATGTTATGGAGTTGTCCTTTAACATACACTTTGCGTGATGCGGGAAACGGCGTCCGGCTGATCACTTGCTCATTTGGAGTTTTCTCAGATTTCATGTAGGGTTGTTTTTTATCCGCCTTGGGTGGCTTTGATGATGGTGAGGTTATCACCAGGTTTTAGGAAATAGTTGGGCCAATTACTTTTAGTAATGATCTCTTGGTTAACAGCTGTAGCTATGCCATTTAATGGCAATACAAGGACTACATCAATTATTTGCTGTAAGGAGCAAACTTCGGCAACGGAATACTTTTGTTGATTTACGGTAATCTCCATCCTGTTTAAATTTTAAACTATAGGAATGGACCCATTAGAGGATAGTTAAACAACAAGAATGTTGTTCTACTTTTCCCTTCGGCAGTACTAACTGCATCAGGTTCAAAGGGTATTTCTCAGCACAAAGGCACCCCTAAAGTTTTTTGTAAATATATAATAAAATTAAGCTAAATAAAAAATGGTTGATTTAAATATTCTACATAAATCTTCATCTTGGCTAGCGCTGCAAATGCCTTTCTCCCTAAAAATAACTACTTTAGCTTAATGAACGCTTACCTAAAAACCTTCCTGTTATTGATTGCAATTCTTATTGGAAATACAGCAAGATCTCAAGAAAACCATAAAAAAGTCATAACCGAGAATCTTCTTGGCACCTGGATAGGCTTTTTCGCACAAAGCGGTAGTACAGCCAGATTAAAACGGCAAGCACAGCTAGTTTGGCGAATTCATAGCATTGACACCGTTAAAAGCCAAATTGAACTCACTGATATGGGCCAAAATTTTACAAATGGTATCGAAATTAAAAAGCCAATGAAATTAAAATACAAGGGTACTTTAAAGGACAGCACCTTTGTTATTGAGTTTAACAATAAGGGAGCTTACGGGACTTTTACTTTCAAATTTGTAAGGAAAAAGTTAGATGATACGTTTGTCCTTAGTGGTGTTACAGCAGAGGATGACAATGTTGATCATATAAAAACCAATTATTACTTTGTAAAAATCAGCGATGACACTTCTAAATATGTAAGACCTAAAAAGGGAACAGAAGTTGATGTAGCTATTGCAACCCCTCCACCTATTAAACCTTAAGGCCTCCTCATTTAATTGTTCATCCAGTGGAGCATCGCTATCAATACAGCAGTATATGCGCTGATATTGACAGGTCAGTCATATAAGGCAAATTATGCGTGTACAACTTCCATTTATGCTCAGGTGTCATCACCCATGCATCCGAAGTACGCTTATTATTTTTTACCATACCAATAAAGGGTTGATAAATCCGATCGGATGTCTTATCATGCTTACCTTGTGTAAATCGATCAGGGTTATCATTCATATTTCGCTGATTCCGCAAGTTGAACAACCATTCAATTCCAACGAAAAACGTTTTCCCCGGAATGACGATTTTATCTTTGCTAAGATCAATCTTGATTAATGAGTTCGAACTATTTGTACTTACCAGAATTCCTGAGCATCATGCCTATAAAATAGAGTTACTGCTGCCCCAGAATTGGGCCAACAGTGTTCAAAACGCCGATTCAGGTAGTTAGCCCTTGGCTTACATTTGCAGGGTGGATACGATAAAATACTTTTTTGTTCCTATTTAAAGCCTTGCCGTTTTCCAGTGGGGCTTTTTATTGGCGGGTACGGAATACCTCAAATTAGGTAGGTCGAAAATTATAACTTGCTGCTTTATATGACTATATTTACAAAATGAAAAAACTCTCCTTAATAATAGTTGTATTCTTTTTGTCTTCTTGTTGCAAACCGATTATCGATAGCGAAACCGTATTTAATAACACTACTATGGAAAGAATTGAACTTAGGCTCTACAAGTCTGGGACTTTCACTTCAAGCTTTGTTGAGGCTAAATCAACTTCCATTGCTCCTTTTTTGCTTCCGTATCCTGCAGATTCAATTCAGGTCTTTATAAAAGATACGCATCGGCAGACACATTATTCCAGAATTATCAATAAGCCATCTCAAAGCGAGAAATTTCTACAATTTGACAATCCCAGAAACATATTGAATATCAATAATTATGAGGTAACTAGAGAGGAACTATCTTGTAATGGTAGCCACACTAAATATTATTACAGCTTCTAATTTTGTACAAAAAAAGAACGACTAGTTACTTCCTAAATGCTGGCTAAATTCCTTTTGCGTAAGCAAGCTTCGACGCCATTTTTCTACTTCCGCTTTCATGTGTATTCTTTTATCCATTACCTTGTATTTTCTACAAAGTAAGCTCATGTAAACAAAGGCAGCAATATGTGTTTGGTCGGGCGCTTATGCATGTTTGATGTAAATATTACAGATCTTATCCCAGGGAATCTTCCCAGACAGGACAACCCACCGGTTATCTGATCGTAACTTTTGGGAAAATGGACTCTCAAACCCTCCAGAACCAACTGGGACGGGCTTACAAAAGCAG
>JANXVH010000024.1 GCA_025351765.1 Pedobacter sp. | reverse complement strand
AGCATTTGAATCCGTTTGTAGACCGGTCGAACCCGAATTTTGAATCAAGCGGAAATCCTGATCTGCGCCCGGCTTCATCTAATAGCTTAGAATTGAGTTATAGTAGTTTTAAAAAGCTCTCTTTATATGTCCGGTTGAATTACGATTTTTATTCCAAAATGGTCATGCCTGCGCAGGTGTATGATGCCGTTGAAGACATTACCCGTTCCACTTTAGAGAATTCCGGCCGCATGCGGATGGTGATGTCTAATGTCAATGCAGGTTATCCAGTTACTTCAAGATGGAATATAAATACCAACTTATTGACGATCTACGGTCAGGTTAATGGACTGGTTAACAATGTAGTAGTCAGGAACCAAAAGCTCATGTATTATTTTTCAGCATCATCTTCCTATCGTTTTGATAAAGGATGGCGTGCATCAGGTAGTGTGAATTTGAATGGAGCTGACATTAATTTGCAGGGGATAGAAAATAGTCCTTATCGCGGATGCGGATTTAATGTGACCAAAGAGATGGTCAAAGACAAATGTTATTTCACGGCCGAGGCAAGCAACCCATTTTCTAAGTATCGAAACAACACTGGTACCACAAATGCCCCAGGCTTCTATCAGGAAAGAACCAATCAAAGATACCTGAGGAGTTTTGGTGCAAGTCTGAACTATCGTTTTGGAGGATTGAAATCAAGCCTAAAGAAAAGCAAGAAGGAAATTGCCAGCGATGATAATGGCATCTCGCCATACTGATAATGATTTTTTAAATATAATCAAACATGAATTTTGTAACATTAATTAATTGAAATGAAAACACAAATTTTTAAAGCGTTAGGGATCTTTTTGATCTGCTGTTTTTTGTTGCAACAGGCCGGATATGTAAAAGCACAACAGCCAGAGGCAATACTAAGAGCAGTTAACAGAGCAGCAAGTATCGACGAAAGATCAAAAATAATCCGACTAAATGAATCTGAAGGTGTCGGCATTGCGTGGATTCTAAATGAGGAATTTACAACGGGAACTATTGAATTTGATGTAAAAGGAAATGATAAGTTTCAGGCTAGTTTTTTAGGGCTGGCATTTCATGGGACTGATGACAAAACTTATGAAGCTGTTTATTTCAGGCCATTTAATTTTAGAGCAATCGATACTTTAAGAAAATCGCATGCTGTGCAGTATATGTCCAATCCGATTTATGACTGGCCGGTACTGAGGGGACGCTTTCCCGGTAAGTATGAAAAAGGCATGTCAACTGATATTGATCCAAATGGGTGGTTTCACGTAAAACTTGCTGTATTAGCTGAATCATTAAGTGTTTATATCAACAGCAATAAAGTCCCAGTACTCAAGATTAAGTCATTGGATAAGGCGCGAGGAAAGATGATCGGGTATTGGGTTGGAAACGGTTCTGGCGGGGAATGGAAAAACCTCAAGATAAGAAAACGAAAGTAATGCGTAATTTATCAGGAAAGGCTGGAAGGTAAATATAATTCTATCCTCTCTTATCTGCTTTGATTATCAAAAATCATTATATAATTCGGTTAATATTTTCGGTTTTAATGATGATTTTTTGGTAATTGGATTACAATAAAACGAAGGTATCAGTGTAAACCATTATCATTATTCCACCTTTTATTGATAATTTCAAATCTGCAGTAGAACAGGTACGATGGTTCAATTTTAGATCATTCAGTACATTTTGTAAACAGTTTTTTTATATTGTTTTTGAGGATTTATTTTTAAGTTTGATTTATTGAAAAGACCCGAAGTTATCAGACGTATATATAAGTTAGGCGTCAGCTAAGACAGACAGAGTAAACAAAATGAAAATAGAGAATTTAAAACCATTTGACGGACAACATTGTGAGACAACAGCAACTGGAACTTTGTTGCGACAGCTTGACATTGAACTTTCTGAACCAATGCTTTTTGGACTTGGACAAGGACTTGGGTTTATTTTTTGGGTTATGAAAACGATGAATTTTCCTTTCATTGGTGGACGCATTAAAACTGATTTACTGACACAGAACATTGCGAAGAACTTAAACCTTGAATTGACAATAAAAGAAACTTCCTCAATTCAAAAGGCTTGGGACAATGTGAAACAGCTAATTGACAACGGAAAAGTTGTAGGACTTAAATTGGACTGTTATCATTTAGAATACTTCTCAAATCCATTTCATTTTGCTGGACACTATGCTGCAATTTATGGCTATGACAACGAAACAGCATTTCTAGTAGACACAAAACAACAAGGTGGACAAGTGAAAACAAGTTTGGAAAGCTTGGCGTTGGCAAGAAACGAGAAAGGACCAATGTCCTCAAAAAACTTGTATTACACACTAAACAAGACAGACAAAAAATATGATTTGAAAATTGCTATTTTAAATGCAATTCGTAACAATGCGACAGATTATATAAATCCACCAATCAACAATATTGGCTATAAAGGAATTTTAAAAACAAGCAAAGAAATTCAAAAGTGGTTTGACACAAGTAAAGACATTGAAAGTGAATTTAAAGCCAGCGCAATGATTATGGAGAAAGCTGGTACAGGTGGCGCATTATTCAGAAATTTATACAGAGACTTTTTACAAGAAAGTTACGGCCTTTTGAAACTCGACACACTCAAACAAGCACACGGGGAATTTATTGACATTGCTAACTTGTGGACAGAAATTTCAAATTTGTTTTTACAAGTTAGCAAAACTAAAGACAGAAAATATATCGAGGAGGCTTCGGACATTTTAAAACAACTTTCGACAAAAGAAAAAAATGCAATGGAGAAGTTGGCGGAAATATAGCCGAACGCCTAACACGGGTTTGGCAAAAGTGGCGGTTCAGTGCTCCGCAGACACATTTGTGGTTAATTAGAGTTTGTTCTCCGCATGAACATTTGTGCTGAAAATCGCCACCTTCGCCAAGCCCGAAACCGTTATCTGCAACCCCAACCGAACGACCGTACAACAATCAACTGACAAACAAAACATTCGACAACCCCACCGCACATTGCAGCACATTTGCAAGCCGCACAAAGCCACCGCACAGCCCAAGCTTGCAAATGTGCTGCAATTTTGCCAACGCCCCCAAGCCCACCCACCACCCAGACATAGTCAAAAAAATCGGACAAAAACCTTACTAAAAACTTTGGCAATCGAAAGCTAATGATTAAATTTGCCAAAATTTGGCAACTTATTAATTATGCAAACAATCGGAACAACATTCAAAAATATACGAGAAGAACGCAGCCTACTTTTGGAAGAACTAACCAAAAGAACAGGTATAAGCAAAGCCGTTCTAAGTAGAATAGAAAACGGTAAACGCTTGCCAACAAGGGAACAAGTAAATCAACTTTGCAAATATTACAAGGCTGAAAAAAACGAAATCATTGTTCAATGGCTTAGCGACAAACTTGTTTATGAAGTGCAAGATGAAGATTTTGCATTGGAAGCAATGCAAGTAGCAGAGGAAAAAATTAGATATGGAACAAACCCAAACGTACAAACCAATAATTTTGTTTTATCACTAAATGGGAAAAAACAAAAAAGGAAAATTGACGACTTTGTAAACAAAGTCGTTCAAGGCGATTGCTTGGAAGTTATGCAATCAATTCCTGATAAGTCCGTAAATATGATTCTTTGTGATTTGCCTTACGGCACAACCCAAAACAAATGGGATTCTGTAATTGACTTACAAAAACTTTGGGCTCAATACGAAAGAATAATCAAAGATGATGGAGCTATTGTTTTGACTTCACAAGGTATTTTTACTGCCAAACTAATTTTAAGCAACGAGAAATTATTTAAGTATAAAATCACTTGGATAAAATCAAAGTCAACCAACTTTCTAAACGCTAAAAAACAACCACTTCGTAAACACGAGGATATTTGTATTTTTTACAAAAAGCAACCGACTTACAATCCTCAAATGACAGAGGGAGAAGCTTACGATAAAGGCATCCGAAAAGACCAATACACAGGAAGTTACGGAGATTTCAAACCCAAACACGTTAAAAGCAACGGAGAACGTTACCCAAATGATATAGTGTTTTACGAAGAGCAAAATATTGACGATTTTGTGTACATCAAAACAGCAGAATCAGAAGGAACTGTTTATCATCCAACTCAAAAGCCTATCGAATTAGGACGTTACCTAATTAAAACTTTTACAAATCCTGGCGACATCATAATGGACAACGCTTGTGGAAGTGGTAGTTTTTTACTTTCTGCAATCTTAGAAAACAGAAATTTTATTGGAATTGAGAAAAATGAAGATGTATTATTACATAAAGTACAGCCTACGGATTATATAAAAGTTTGTACAGACAGAATTGAAGAAACATTAAAAAGAAAGGAAATTGAAGAATCTACATTAAGACTTTTCAAAGAACCAATTGCAGAATATCATACATTGAATTACAATATATAGAATGGCAAAAATTACCTATAATGAAAGAAGCTGGGCAATTGATGTAATCAGTGAAATCAACTTATATCTTGCAAATAAAAGTTGGCATCTAAAAAGTGCAGGCGGAGAAAGCACAATTAGAAACGATAAATCAAGTTTATTTCCTGATGTTCTGATTTTTAAAGACCTCGCTAAAGAAATTATTTTGCAGGGTTGGGAGCTTAAAATGCCTGACACTCCAATAAATGATTCTGAACTGATAGACAATGCCATAAAAAAAGCAAAAATACTTCAAAGGGATAGTTTTGTACTTTGGAATGTAAAAAGTGCCGCTTTATATAATAAGGATGGAGAAACATATTCTATACTAAAAACGTGGGATGATATTGCCATAAATTCTCGTTCAGAGGTCAGAATAAATGAAGCTCTTTGGAAAACACTTCTGTTTACAATTCTCGAAGATTTAAACAATTACTTTGAATCTGGAGAGATTTCTGATGATGTACTTTCGGAGATTTTAGCTGTTGACAAAGTAATTGATGTTGTACTTGAAAATATACCCTCAACTGCTGAAAATTTAAAAAACAAGATAAGAGGCAACGCAAGGCTTGATGCTCAAATTAACAGTTGGTGGCTTTCATCAGCAACAGAATATGGATATACTCCAACATCAACAAAAGATAAACTTAATAAATTCCCTACCCTCTCAAAAGTAATATTAACAGATTGGGTTTTTAAAATCATTTTTGCCAATGTCCTAAAACGCCATTTTAATGATGCAAAGATTGTTGAAACAATAAATTTTAGCACAACAATAAATGATGCTAAACAGATAATAGCAGACATTTCCGAGCATTGTAATTTTTGGAATATTTTTAGCGATAACCTCGCTATTGAACTGATTTCAGACACAGCTTGGAAACAAATAGTTCAATTAAATTTATTTCTTTCAACTATTAATATTGAGGGTGTTGAAATTGAGATTTTACACAATTTATTACAGTCATCAATTGCTTCTGCTAAAAGAAAAGTTGCAGGACAATTTGCAACACCCAAAAAATTAGCTGACCTATTAACAAGATTAACAATAGACAACAAAGAGGGAATTGTTATTGACCCGTGTTGCGGAACAGGAACAATTATTAAACAGGCATACCTACTCAAAGAAGAATACGAAACTCCCCAAGATGCTATTATTGAAAGTATTTGGGCATCCGATAAACACTCTTTTCCAATACAATTATCAACTTTGACTTTAGCCAAACCCGACAATATTGGTAAAGTTTTAAATATTTTCAGGTCAGATGTAATTGACTTGCAGATTGGAGAAACAATCGCATTCAAAGACCCCAACAATGGAAATAATATAGATAAGAACTTCCCTCGTGTTGATTATGTTGTTTCTAATCTTCCTTTTATAAAAAGTAAGGAAATAGAAGTCTTAAATCCAAACATAACAGAAATAAATAATATAATACGAACTCAAACCGCCACTACAAAATCTTTAAGTGGCAAGAGCGATATATTTGCATATATACCTTTTTACTTACACAATATCATATCCGATAATGGGAAAATTGGTTTAATTCTTTCCAATGCTTGGCTTGGTACAGATTATGGCGAAATATTTTTAGAGTTAGTTCAGAAGTATTTTGACATTGAAACTGTTGTTATTTCTGGAAAAGGTAAATGGTTTGATAACGCAGACGTTGTTACAACTTTTCTAATAGCGACAAAGAGAAATCCTGCCGACCCAGAAAACATAGAGAGAACTATTTCATTCTGTACATTAAAAGAAAAAATTGAGGAAATTGAAGATGTTAAGCAACTGAGCGACAACATTATCCTCGATACAGAATCTGACCAAGTAAAAATACAATCTTACTCACTGACTCAAATCAGAGAATTAGAAGATATAGGAATACCTTGGTGCGGATATTTCGCTAATCTAAATTGGCTTCCAACAATTGCCGAAAAACTTATTGATTCTAACCAAATCTTCGATTTTACTAGAGGAGAAAGAAGAGGTTGGAATCCATTGTTTTATCCAGCAACAGGACACGGAATAGAAAATGAATATATACAACCTGTTCTGAAAAATCTGAGAAGTACAACATCTCTAACTTGTATTGCTGAAATAGAGGCTTTTTGCTGTTCAAGAAGCATCGAAGAACTTGAAGCATTAAATCATACAGGTGCATTAAACTGGATTAGGTCTTTTGAAAACCAAACAAATGAAACAGGTGTTCCTTTGACCCAATCTTTGCGAAGAGCAAATATGTATTGGTATGAAATGAATACGAATAATATGGCTGATTACGTTGCGAATGTAAACTATGACAAAAGCTTATTCATTGCAAGATTTGAAACACGTTCATTTATTGACCAGCGAATGATAGGCTTTTCTTTAAAAAAAGAATATCAAGCGGAAAATAAAACACTTTTTCTTGCTTTGTTTAATAGCGTTCTCAGTATGTTTTTCATTGAAAGCTTTGGATTTGGTAGAGGATTGGGAGCACTTGACCTAAGAGCCACAAAGTTTGAAAGGGATTTCAAAATCCTCAATCCTGATTTATTAACTAATGAAGAAAAAGAAGAAATCATAAACGCATTTCTACCAATTACTCGTAGGAACAGACTACCATTAGGACAAGAAATTTTACAAGAAGATAGAATTAACTTTGAAAGAATTTTATTCAATACCTACGGAATTTCTGAACATTATGAATCAATAAAAGAATCTTTATTGCATCTATATAGAATAAGATTCGCTGTTAAAGACTAAATTAATATGACAGACCAAAACCAAAATTCAGGATTTCAAGGCTCACTGTTTGAAGAAGATTATCTTATTCGGACATTGGGTACGCTAGTTCATTCACCTGAAATTGCTTTAACGGAACTTGTAGCAAATGCTTGGGATGCAGGAGCAACAACTGTAGATATTTATATCCCTGAAGATTACGACCAAAAACTTATTATAGAAGATAATGGAACAGGTCTAACAGAAAAGCAATTTAAAGAACGGTGGATGAAACTTGGTTATAATCGCATCAAGCATCAAGGGAAAAATGTAATATTTCCACCAAATGTTGATGGAAAAAGATTAGCCTATGGGAGAAACGGAGTTGGTCGTCACGGTTTGCTTTGTTTCGACAAAGAATATACAGTGATTACAAATGCAGAAGGTAATAAATCAACTTTCGTAATCACCACGCAAAACGAAACACATCCATTTGTTATTAAGGAATCACATTTTGAAAAGTCAGATTTTTTTGGAACACGACTTGAAGTAATCGTAACAAAAAATCTGCCGAATCCAGACAAAATCTTACAAATAATTTCTGCAAGATTTCTACTCGACCCTAAATTTATTGTTTCCATCAACCGACAAACAGTTCAATTGGAACAACATTCAGGCTTGATTGATACAACTGAAATTGATGTCGAAGAAAATATCAAACTCACAGCTCATTTTATTGATTCTCAAAAATCGGCTCGTTCAACTTTATATCAAGGAATTGCTTTTTGGCAAAGCAACAGACTTGTAGGCGAACCATCTTGGATTTTAGGAAATGAAGTTTTTATTGACGGAAGAACAAAATTTGCAAAACGTTACACTGTTGTAATTCAAACAAACGATTTAGCTGAATACATATTCGAAGATTGGACAGGTTTCAAAAAAGTTGAAACTATGGAAAAGGTTTATAATAAGGTTTTTGAATATGTAAACAAAATGTTTGCTGAAATTGCAAAAGACACAATCGAGGAAACAAAACAGCAAATCAAAAGTGATTTTCATTTTGAATTATCACAACTTACGCCATTAGCAAAATACGAAGTAAACGAAGCAATTGAAAGTATTACAATTGCCCACCCTACAGCAAAACCAGAATCCATATCCATTGCAGTAGAAGCAATAATC
>JANXVH010000006.1 GCA_025351765.1 Pedobacter sp. | reverse complement strand
GAACTAATAAAGAAAGTCCTTTAGAGTTAGTTCTAAAGGACTTTCTTTATTAGTTCGCTTAGGGTCTAGGTTTAATTTGATAAGACTTCAAATAGACTTTACCGCCTGTCTTGGTCACATAATACTTCCTGTTGCTTCCGTCGATATACACATTTGTACCATCTGGAGCCATCATCCCTTTCCAGGTCTTATCGACTACTTTAGCACTTCCTTTAACCGCTACCTCTGCAGTCTTATTACCTACCTTTTTAGCCGTATTATCAATGGTTTGTCCAACGGTTTTCTTTTTTTCCTGTGCAAAACCACCCAATGCAGTGGTAGTACTTAGGGCAATGATAAATAATCCCTTTAAATATTTAATTTTCATAATATTAGTGTTTGTACTATAAACAATTGCAGGAAGATTTTGTTTGCTTAGTTTAACAGTTCCGTGAGCTGTTTCATCTTTACATGCGGGGCCTGCTTTTCGTAAAGTATGGAATATACCGCTTGGCATATGGGCATGTTCACCTTGTATTTTTTATTAACGTGGTGTATGCATTTTACAGCATAATAACCCTCTGCAATCATATTCATTTCAAGCTGCGCTGATTTTACAGTATATCCTTTACCGATCATATTACCGAAGGTACGATTACGGCTAAACTGAGAATATGCTGTTACCAGCAAATCCCCCAGGTATGCAGATTCTTTAATATCCCTATCGATGGGATGTACCACATCAACAAAACGCTTTATCTCCCTGATGGCATTGGAGATCAGTACAGCCTGAAAATTATCACCATATCCTACCCCGTGACAAATGCCACTGGCTATTGCATAGATGTTTTTAAGCACGGCTGCGTATTCAGTTCCAAAAATATCATCTGATATATTGGTTTTGATGTATCTGGTCTTGAGTAAGCCGGCAAAGAAGCCCGCAAGCTGCAAATTAACCGAAGCTATAGTCAGATAAGACAGCTTCTCCAACGCCACTTCTTCTGCATGACATGGGCCACTTATCACCACAATGTCTTCCAGCGGAATCTTGTACTTGCAATTTAAAAATTCGCCAATGATTAGATTTTCATCAGGGACTACACCTTTGATTGCTGAAATAAACTTTTTACCCTTTAATTGCTCTGGGGTGATGCCCACCAATGTCTCTTTTAAAAATGCAGCAGGAACATTCAACACAATGTATTCTGCCTTTTCAATAATGGCAGCTATATCATTCGAAATATGGTCTGCTGGAATCCGGATCTCCACAGAACTGAGGTAGTTTGGATTGTGCTTATACCTTTGCAGGTGCGCAATGGCTTCTGAATTCCTCATCCACCAAAAGATGTCCTTAGGTGATGTATTATCAGAAAGCATTTTTATGATTGCAGTAGCCCAGCTACCGCCGCCAATCATTGCAACTTTAGGTGTCATAGTGTATAAATAAAAGCCCCGGTCTTGTGTTTTAGACTGGGGCAATTTACTTATTTAAAATGACTGATAATATCAAATTTACTTAGGGCTTGCAAACAGCTGATCCTTAGTAGTTTTCTCGACCTTCATGCCGTCTTTAAGTTTATTTTGGATGGCTGAATATGGTCCGGTAACTACATCTTGTGCGGCTTTTAAGCCAGTTTTGACAATGATGTACTGATCATTTTGAATTCCTGTGGTTACTTCAACGCGTTTCACGGTTGCATCTGCGGTATACAGGTATACATATTGCTTAACTGTCTTGTCGTTCAATTTTGTTTTTTGCTTATCTTGAGTGGCATCGTTAGCTGGCTTTTCCCCCTCTTTCCCAGTCTTATTTTTATCTTCCGTAAACACACACTGAATAGGAATTGCAAGGCCGTTTAAAGACTCACTCTCTATATCTACTGTTGCTGAAAGCCCTGGTCTAAATGGTGAAGGCAAATCTTTAGCGCCGCCTTTAACATCACTATATGATTCTGCAATGATACGTACTTTAACATTGAAATTGGTTACCTGATCTACACTGGTTGTAGCACCTACATCTTTAGAGGAACTTGCAATTTCAGTTACTATACCTTTAAATTTCTTATCTGCAAAAGCATCTACCTCAATTACTGCGCTATCACCCACATTTACGCGATTGATATCGTTTTCATTAACATCTACGTTCACTTCCATAGAAGAAAGATTAGAGATACGCATGATCTCTGTACCTGCCATTTGAGCAGTACCCAGAATCCTATCACCCAACTCTACTGATAATTTGGAAATCACTCCGTTTACCGGGGCAAATATGGTTGCCTTTGCTAAGTTTGCTCCTGCTTCCTGAACGTTTGCTCCAGATTGCGCCAACATAAATTTAGCAGCAGTAACATCTTCCTTAGCGCGACCGAGATTAGTCTTCGAGGTGAGGTAAGCAGCTTTAGCAGCATCAAACTCCGAAGCGGAAATTACTTTCTTGTTGAAAAGCTCTACGTTACGTTTGTAGGTTGCTTCTGCATTAACCATATTGCCCTGAGCCTGTGCAAGCATCTGTTGTGAAGAAGCCACACCTGCTTTTTGAGAACTATAAGAAGCAGTAGCCCTATCGTAGCCCGACTTTAAGACATCTGGTCTAACACGGCAAAGCAACTGGCCTTTTTTAACCACATCACCTTCTTTAACCAATAACTCGATCACCTCACCGGATACTTCAGAGCTCAGCTTTACTTCTGTTTCCGGCTGGATCTTGCCACTTGCGGTAACGGTTTCAATTACTTTCCTGTCAACGGCTTTTTCTATGGTTACTTTTTCAGCTTTCTTGCCTCCTATAAGGCCTGTAAGTTTTGCAACCACTAATAAAGCTATAATTATAGCAACTCCAATTAATATCGGTTTTAATTTCATTTGTTATTATTTATTGTTTTGGCTGATATTGTTATGTAAGACCAGATTTAAAATGTGATTTGACGGCCCAAATAGTAATCGATTACTTTAGATTTAAACAGAAAATCATATTTAGCCCGGATATTATCAATTTCAGCTTTGTTTCTATTTGTCTGCGAAGTGCTGTAATCTAAAGAATTTACCAGCCCAACGTTATAACGCTGCTCGATTACCGAAAATGCTTCAGTGCGAGCGTTAAATGTTTTTGTAGTAGACTCGTAAGTACTTGCTGCTGCTTTAAGATCTGCAACAGCCTGGTAGATGATTTTGTTCAGGTTATTTTTTGCCAGCTGCTCATCAGTCTGTACCTGACGCAAGCTGATATTTGCTCTCTTAACCCCAGATCTTGCTTGTAAACCATTAAATATCGGGATGCTTAAACTCATCCCTAACCCTTTCGAAACGTTATTCCTAATTTGATTGGAAAATGTTGCATTAGGGAAGCCTGTTGAGTAATTATAGTTATAAAAATAGCCTGTCCCATAGCTTCCACTGATAGATAAACGTGGGTATAGATAGCCCTTTGCAATTGCAATACCTTTTTTTGCGGATTCCGTTTGCAACGACGCCAACTTCAGATCGGGGAATACCTTTACTGCTTCTACATAAACATCCTCTGGGTTATAAGCAGTGGAGGGTTTATTAAAAACTGAAAGTACAGGGGCCTGAATATCATATCTGGTTGCAGATGGGATATCCATTAGCTGTGCCAGCGTTAAATAAGAAATGGTCAGCGCATTTTCTGCTGTGGTAACATCAAGTTCAGCAGTAGCTACAAGCGATTTTGTCTCTGCTATGTCCGCCAAGGTCTTATTGCCTACATTGAGCAATTCCTGTTGTTGCACCAATTGAGCTTGAGCAACTTTTAATTGCTGGGTAGCGGCAACAAGACGGTCTTTATTGTATAGGATATTAAGATAAGAAACGATCACTTGAAGGATAAGATCGTTTTTTAGCTTTTCCGTACTAGCTTTTCCTACTTCTAGTAAAATTTTATTTTGCTTAATCTGGTTTATTTTTGTGAAGCCATTGAATAAATCTGCACTAGCGCTGACCCCTGGACCGAAATTATAGTTCTGTGTGTTCTCATAAATACCTGAAGTACCACTATTATTTCTTCCCCATGACATCCGTTGAGAGATATCTGCATTTAAGTTTGGGTACAACGCAGCTTTAGACTGCTTAAGTGTCACATCCGCCAGTTCTTCGCTAAGGCTTGATTTTTTTATCTGAAGGTTGTTATTTAGGGTGTTGTCAATAGCCTGTTGTATTGTTATTATCTGTTGCGCAACAGTTGTTTTAACAAGTCCTAAGGTTAATAAAAGAGATAAGGCTATAATAAGCTTCTTCATAATTTAAATTTCACAATAATAAGATAAACAACTTTTTGATTTTGTAAATTTTCGGGTACAACAACAGTTTCCTATCTTTGAGTATGTACCTGGTCCGATCTCCGCTATTACTAAAATGGTATTATCCTCAGCTTACTTGGAATAAAAAACGGGATCACAAAGTCATTTATTTAACCTTTGACGATGGACCTATACCCGATGTTACAGACTTCGCACTAAAAACTTTAAAAAGCTTCGGTGCTAAAGCAACCTTTTTTTGTATTGGAGACAATATTAATAAATACCCTGACATTTTCGAAAGTATAAAGAACGATGGGCACAGCATTGGAAATCATACCTTTAATCACCTAAAGGGTTGGATTACACCAGATGAGCTGTACCTGGATAATTTTCAAAAATGCCAGTCGCAAACCTGCAGCAACCTCTTCCGACCACCTTACGGGCGAATAAAAAAATCGCAGATCTTGGCCATCCGCTCCGCCTATCCAGACATGGAAATTATCATGTGGGATGTTCTAAGCGGAGACTTCGACCAGAACCTAGATCCTTATCAGTGTTACCTCAATGTGGCAAAGCATACCCGAAACGGCTCGATCGTGGTTTTCCACGACAGCCTAAAGGCTTCTCCCCGTTTATACTATGCCCTCCCAAAGGTACTCGAATATTTTTCTAAGCTTGGCTACAGCTTTGAAGCATTACAAGGGCAACAGGTTAACGGATAGGACGAAGCCAATTAAAGGCCAGAAAGCAGAAGCCTACCCCAGGTGTGATAAACGGCATTTATAGTGTTATACAGATCTTAAAAACGTTCATAAACGGACAGCAGTGTTCATTATGGGACTGTCTTATTTGTTTAGAATAAGTATAAATAATATAATGATTTACAGATGATGGCCTCCCCCTGTTTTTTTTTGTAAATTCGCTACAAATAACAAAATACTTACCCTTTTAACCCATATTATCAATGGCTTTTGATATTGAAATGATCAAAAAGGTGTATGCAAACTTTGGCCCCCGCGTTGAGGCGGCACGTAAATTAGTAGGCAGACCTTTAACACTTTCAGAAAAAATTCTTTATACCCACCTTTGGGACGGAAATACCAACACTTCTTTTATAAGAGGCACTGATTATGTCGACTTTGCCCCTGACCGTGTTGCGATGCAGGATGCAACTGCCCAAATGGCTTTATTGCAGTTCATGCAAGCCGGCAGACCGCAGGTTGCAGTTCCATCTACTGTACATTGCGATCACCTGATCACTGCAAAAAACGGAGCGGAAATAGATTTACCAACTGCAAATACAGAAAGCAAGGAAGTTTTTGATTTCCTGGCTTCAGTTTCTAATAAATATGGCATCGGTTTCTGGAAACCAGGTGCAGGTATCATTCACCAGGTTGTTCTGGAAAACTATGCTTTCCCAGGTGGTATGATGATCGGTACTGATTCTCACACAGTGAATGCTGGTGGTTTAGGTATGGTTGCCATAGGTGTAGGCGGTGCGGATGCCTGTGATGTAATGGCTGGACTGCCATGGGAGCTTAAATTCCCTAAACTGATCGGTATTAAGTTGACTGGTAAATTAAATGGCTGGACTTCAGCTAAAGATGTGATCCTTAAAGTTGCCGGTATCTTAACTGTAAAAGGTGGAACCGGTGCTATTGTAGAATATTTTGGTGATGGTGCAACCAGTATGAGTTGTACGGGTAAAGGTACCATCTGTAACATGGGTGCAGAGATTGGTGCCACAACTTCTACATTCGGTTACGATGAAAGCATGGAGCGTTACTTACGCGCTACAAACCGCGCTGAAGTTGCTGATGCAGCAAATGCCATTAAAGAACACTTAACGGGAGATACCGAGGTTTATGCAGACCCTGCAAAATATTTTGATCAGATCATTGAGATCAACCTCGATGATCTGGAGCCATATTTGAATGGTCCTTTTACACCGGATTTAGCTACACCGATCTCAAAAATGAGAGAAGTTGCTGAAGCTAACGGATGGCCGATGAAGATAGACGTAGGGTTGATCGGCTCTTGTACCAATTCATCTTACGAAGACATTTCAAGAGCAGTAAGTATCGCTAGTCAAGTAAGCTCAAAAGGGCTGACTTCAAAAGCAGAATATTGTATCAACCCGGGCTCTGAGCAAATCAGGTTTACAATTGCCCGTGATGGTTTTCTTGATGTTTTCAATAGCATAGGTGCGAAGGTATTTACCAATGCATGCGGACCATGTATTGGTATGTGGGATAGGGTTGGTGCTGAAAAGCAGGAAAAGAATACCATCGTACACTCCTTTAACCGCAACTTTGCGAAACGGGCTGACGGCAACCCAAATACTTTTGCCTTTGTAGGTTCTCCGGAACTGGTTACAGCTCTGGCTATTGCCGGCGATCTTGGCTTTAATCCATTAATCGACACTTTGACTAACGATAAAGGCGAACAGGTTAAACTTGATCCGCCTACAGGGTTTGAGTTGCCTCCAAGAGGATTTGATGTGGATGATGCTGGTTATCAAAAACCAGCTGAAGACGGAAGCGGTATACAAGTATTGGTATCTCCTACTTCGCACAGACTACAATTACTGGATCCTTTCAGAGCATGGGAAGGTACAGATCTTAAAGGCTTAAAATTGTTGATCAAGGCAAAAGGAAAATGTACTACGGATCACATCTCTATGGCTGGGCCGTGGTTGAAATTCCGTGGCCACTTAGACAACATTTCTAACAATATGCTAATCGGCGCGGTGAATTACTTTAATGATTCTACGGACTCTGTAAAGAATATACTGACTGGCGAATACGGGCCTGTTCCTGCAACGCAAAGAGCTTATAAAGCGGCGCACTGGGGCTCAATTGTAGTTGGAGATGAAAACTACGGCGAAGGGTCTAGTCGCGAGCATGCGGCAATGGAGCCTCGTCACCTTGGTGTGCGTGCGGTGCTGGTAAAATCTTTTGCCCGTATTCACGAAACCAACCTTAAAAAACAAGGTATGCTTGGATTAACCTTTGCTAACAAGGATGATTACGATAAGATTTTAGAAGACGATGTAATCGATATCAATGGATTAACAACCTTTACGCCTAATGTTCCTTTAACGCTGGTATTGAACCATACGGACGGCACTAACGAAGAGATTACTGTTAACCACAGTTACAATACTCAGCAAATTGATTGGTTTAGAGCTGGCGGAGCATTGAATATCATCAGAAGAGAGGCCGCTTTAAAAGCAGCCGCAAACGCATAACATAACAAGGATATATTCTCTTTATTAAAAAACTCCAGCCTTATTAGCTGGAGTTTTTTTGTCATGTATTTTATAGATATTAAAATTCTTCTGCTAATAAACTATTAGCAAGTTCTACCTCGTTCTCAAAGAGGTTTAGCTTTATTCCCCCAATTGCCTGGTTGTATGGAAATTGTCCCCCCATGTTTTCATCAGTAAGAAAACACTGAATACCAGCATCTATTAATCGGGTTTTAATAATTTGTGCTTCCATTGGATCGTAATAAGTTGCAAAGACTACAATTTTATCCATATTTCTCTTTTAATTATTCAAATATATAAATAGTTTATTTTAAAGATATGCTTACCGCGCCAGAAAATCTTTAAACCAGTATCCTGAGTCTTTAATGATTCGTTCTTGGGTTTTGAAGTTGTTATGAACCAATCCAAAACGTGCCTGGAACCCCTCTGCCCATTCAAAATTATCCATCAGTGTCCAGGCCATATAGCCTGAAATATTTATTCCTTCATTTTTAAGCTTAAGTAATGCTGTCAGGTGGCTTTCAAAATATGCTATCCTTTCGGTATCATGAATATGCTTGTCAGTCGATATTATATCTTTATAATACGCTCCATTCTCGGTAATCATTAGGTTCTTAATTCCCGGATAAGCTGCAAACTGTTTGATGATATTGTAAAAACTATTTGGATTAACTTCCCAGCCCATTGCCGTATGGGGCTTTTTGCGGTTTTTAGCCTTTACCTCCCAGGCTTGTATAACAGGTACAAATGCATTATACTTTACGGTAAGTGGAAAATAGTTTTGCAGTCCAATAAAGTCAAAATCAAAAGTTAACCGCGAGGTATGTCTCCAGGTGGAATGGCTAATGGCGAATTTCTCCAGCAACTCCCAGTCGGCCGTCGGATATCCCATTCCCATTAGTGGCTCTACAAACAACCTATTCATCAGCGTATCTATGCGTTTTGCTGCAAGCAGATCGGAATCGCTTTGCGTATAGGGGATTACTTCAGAACAGGAAAACGTGGTCCCGATATTTGCACGGCCTACTTCTGCCCTGATGATCCTGCCCCCATCTGCTTGGGCAATGGCTGCATGGTGCACCGCAGAGAAAAAATTGGTTACCCCTGTTTTGCCCGGCGCATGTATGCCAAGCATATATCCTAAAGAAGTAAAACCAAAAGGTTCATTTAAGATGATCCAATTCGTTACTTTATCGCCATATTCACTTGCACAAAGGGTTACAAACTCGTTAAATGCATTATTTATCCCAAAGGAAGTCCAGCCTCCCTCCTGCTCCAACGCATCGGGCAAATCCCAATGATATAGCGTAACATAAGGTAAAATGTCTTGTCGCAAACACTCATCGATCACCTCGTGGTAAAAACGAATGCCTTCTTCGTTTACGGTACCTGTGCCCTTAGGCAGCAGGCGAGGCCAGGAGATAGAGAAACGGAACAAAGGAAAACCCAGCAGTTTAACGAGTGCGATGTCTTCCTTAAAGCTATGATAGAAATTGCAGGCATTACCTGCCTTTTTTGAGAAGGTATCCCATATAGATGGTCCTTTACCATAAAGATCGGCTGCGCCTTCAATTTGAGCCGCAGCCACAGCTACACCCCATAAAAAGTTCTTCCCAAAATCCGAAGCTTTGATCATCTTAAGTCTTTCTGCAATATCCGGTAATAGTATTAACTTGGTATTAAGTTATTGGTTATAAATAGGGTATCCTTCATACTTTGGTGAGGTTATTATTGAGGCGGCAAATAAAAATATACCACTACAAAACTTGACTTAACAAGGTTTGGAGAAATTAGGATTCCAGCGTTAACCCGATCTCCTTTAATAGCAGTGCAGCATTGAATGTTTTGCAAGGGCCATACTTTAGCTTGTAATCGAAATTCATTTCTCCTGCGGCAATTTGTATATCAAAATGGTAATTCCTAACCTGTAGAGGATAGTCGGCTTCCATTTCAGACAACTGGAGATCATGCGTGGCAAAAAGTGCTGGCGTTTTCTGACTAATCAGTTTTTCAATAAACACTTTAGACCCTAAATACTTATCCCTGCTGTTTGTTCCCCTTAGCATTTCATCAATCAAAACCAACGCATTCGGATCATTAGCTGTAGCATCCAGGATCATTTTTAACCTGTTTAGTTCTGCTTTAAAGGTTGAAGTCTGATCATTCAGCGAATCCTTGATCCGCATGTAGGACAAGAGGCTAAATATAGACGTATTCAACCTTGTCGCACAAACAGGTGCCCCTGCAAATGCAAGTACCATGTTGATCCCAATCGTTCTTAAAAATGTACTCTTACCTGCCATATTAGAACCTGTAACAATATCGGTTGTTGGGGATGCTGCCAATTCAAAATCATTCATTACCCTAACCTGTTCCGGTATTAAAGGATGGCCGAGCGACTGGCAACTGAAACCAAAACTATTATTAATGATGGGGAAAGTCCATTCCGGTTCGTTATAATGAAGCGTTGCAAAGGAAATCAGTTCTTCAAACTTACTAATGCGGAGCAAACCTTCTACCAAGTTGCCGGATGAATTTTCATGCCAGGCGGCTAAACGAAAAGAACATCTCAGATCCCAAAGTGCAAAAAGATTGAGAACACCCCCCAAAAGCACATTTAGTCGCGCGTCAAAAGCAGTAATAATACCCGCCAATCTCTTAATTTGCGCACTAACAGCCAGATCAGATGAGCCGCTTTGAAAAAATGTTTTGATATAAACTGATTTCCAATCTACATCTTCGGTCCACTTAATAGTTCCTGAAAAAGAGTTAAGCTGGCTAGAGCTTCCCGAAAACCCATAGTAAACCTGGTTTATTTTAGAAAGGTTAAAAAAAGTTACCGCCGCATTGAATAGGGCAAGGAGTCCAAATACAGACCACAGCAGTCCCTGAAATATAATAGCAGCTATAAGCACTCCAACAGTTATAAAAGGTACAGCAGCAGTATAAAATTTAAGGAGGCTGTTGTTGGTAAATTCCAACTGCTTTGGCAAGAGACGTTCCAGCTTATCTTTAATGAGCAGCAATTGTTCGGGCTTGTGATCCTGAAGTTGAGCCCGGAAATGAAAGGTTTGATCTATATGTTCTGTAAGTTCTGTAATGGCTTCCTGCCTTTGCAAAATGGAATCCCTATCCAGTGGCTTCAGCAGATGTCGAGCTAGCAACTTCAAGCCACTCTGTGTTTTGCAGCGATTAATCAAGGAAAAAAGAGAACCCGACCCTGTAATATCAAGATCTGAAAGATAAGGATGCATTTCATCAGTATAAACATCACCGTTATCATACCCGTTTTTCCGTAAAATAATCTGATCAACTTCATTCTGGAAAACCCAAAGTAGTTTAGTTGCATAATTAAGCTCCAGTTGCAAGGCAGTTTGTTTCTTAACCAAAAACAAGAAAACGATTAACGGGACGATCGTAAAAAGTCCATAGATCCAGTGATACCCATAATTAATAATGAGTGCTACAATTAATATTTCGGCGATGAAAGCACCAAGTCTGGATAATGAAACCTCATTAAGCTTACGTTTTAGCCCATCTATAATAACTTGCTGAGCTATTATATTATCTTGATACGACACAAGGATACTTTCTTTTGCTTTTACCATTACAGCAAATTTATCTAAGTTTGGGTAATAACACGGAATTAGATGAAAATAACCTTGCTCGTTGTTGGTAAAACGGAAGACAAATACCTATTAGAAGGAATAGAGAAGTATATAAGCCGTTTAAAACACTATATTGGTTTTAACTTACTTGTAATTTCAGAGATTAAAAACACCAAGAACCTAAGCGAAGCGCAGCAAAAGAATAAAGAAGCGGAGCTAATTTTAAAGCTGGTGAGCAATCCAGATCAGTTGATCCTTCTTGATGAAAAGGGGAAAAAGTATACATCGGTACAGTTTTCAAATTACTTGAACAAACAAATGGTGGGAAGTGTTCAGCATTTAATATTTGTAATTGGTGGACCATATGGATTTGACGAGCAGGTATACAAAAGAGCAAATGGAAGCATATCACTATCAGACATGACCTTTTCTCATCAGATGGTGAGATTGTTCTTTGTTGAACAACTATACAGGGCTTTCAGCATTCTAAAGGGTGAGCCTTATCACCACGAGTAGCTTTATGGAAATTTCAATTGTTGATCATCATTAGTAAAAAGGAGAATACCATGCGTTTACCATCAGAATACAAAAGAAAATACCAATTTAAAAGTAACAGAAAAGGAGACAGAATTGGTTACATTGTTGCAATTGCAATCTCTGTAATAGCCATCCTCCTTTTCTGGTACTTGGGGTAATCCTATTATTTTTTTCCAGTAAGTGACTTGATCAAATCAGTTTCTTCCCTCTTATAAGGCGTACCGTCTTTTTTAAAGATCTCATGGAACCATAGTTTAGGTTCAGAGCCATCTTTAATAGGCTCGTCCCAGGCATACTTTGTATTGGTTTTTCCGTCTACCAGTCCCCAATTTATGGCCGCTATATTTTGTTCCTTTAACATAGGAAGGATTACTTCAAATGTACTGCCGTTCCTTCTTGCCATATATTCTGTGCAAATAAGCGGACGGTTAGCAGCTTTCAACTCGTCTATACGTTTTTGATGCACAGGGGGTTTATCATAGTTATGGTAGGTAATCACGTCACTATTTTCAATTTGAAATGCGCTAAGATCTTTAAGATTATCATCCCATACTCCCGCTGATACTGGTTGCGAAGGATTGATTTCTCTGGCCCAGCTAAATACAGCTTTCAATAGCGGCATGGATTTATTACCATAACCCGAATTACCTGGTTCATTGTACAAATCCCATAACAGGATTCTTTTATCGTTCCCAAAGGTTTTAAGAATATCCTGAACATATACTTTCAAATAGCCCCACTGGTTAGGGTCGTCATGAACAGGGCGAAGCGGACTCCTCAGCCAGCCCGAGTTGTGTACACCGGGTTTTGGGGTAGGTTGCTTTCCAATTGCTCCATCAGCATTCCAGCAATCATCAAAAAACACCAACAATGGTTTAATGTGGTGCTTTGCTGCAATTCCAAGGAAAGTATTAATGTTCTTTTTAAATCCTTTAGCGTTCTGTTTCCACGCAAGATCATGCAAGTAAACACGAAGTGTTGTTAAACCTATGCTTTGTGCAAGAGCAAGTTCTTTGTCTATGGCGGTAGGATTAAAAGTGGCCGATTGCCAAAATTCCAATTGGTTAATGGCATAAGCCGGTGTATAATTTGCACCCACCATCCATGGTAGCGCTGCATACCAGTCGTTCGCTTTTTTTTCAGTCCATTTAACGGTTTGTGCAGACAATTGTCCGGCAAAGGAGATCAATAGTAATGTTGCCAGTATGGCTGTGTATTTCTTTATCATAAGTTTTTTATAAAGGAAAGTTGAAGTTAAAAAAAAGTCGCATATTTTCCTACCTTTGATCCGCATTAAACGCCATTTGCAACGGTATCAATGAATTATGAATACGTATCAAACATTACTTTACTATTGTTATAGCCCTATAGCTAACGCAGATCAATTTGCGACAGACCATCTTGCTTTTTGTAAATCACTTAACCTTGTAGGGCGTATTATCGTTGCTGAAGAGGGATTAAATGGAACGGTCTCTGGAACAAAAGACGCCTGTACCGCTTATATGTTGGCAATTAAGGCAGACGAACGCTTTGCCAAAACAGACTTTAAAATTGATAATGTAGCAGAGCCGTCCTTTATTAAGATGCATTGCCGTTATAAATCTGAAATTGTCCACTCGGGTCTAAGAGATCCAAATATTATTGATCCGAACAAACAAACCGGAAAACACCTAGAACCTGCGGATTTCCAGAAAATGATAGACCAGGAAGATGTAATTATACTTGACGTTCGTTCAAACTACGAGCACAACCTGGGCAGGTTTAAGAACGCTATTACACTAGATATTGAGAACTTTAGAGAATTCCCGGAAAAAATCAATGAGTTGGCTAAGTACAAAGATAAAAAAGTGCTCACCTATTGCACCGGAGGTATTAAATGTGAAAAAGCCTCGGCGTTATTGCTTCATCATGGCTTTAATGATGTTTATCAACTTCATGGTGGTATAATCAAATATGGTAAAGAAGCCGGAGGAGAAGATTTTGAAGGCAAGTGTTATGTATTTGATAACCGGATTGCTGTAGATGTTAACTCTGTCAACCCAAAGCTTGTTTCTACTTGTTACAATTGTGGCAAGATCACACCGAAAATGATCAATTGCGCCAATCCAGAATGCAATGAGCACGTAACGCAATGCGATGATTGCGGCCGCGAACTTGAGGGATGCTGCTCAGTTTCCTGTACTACACATCCTCGTAAGCGTCCATATGATGGTACCGGATATTATGTAAAGGTGCCACAACCGATAATGGTAAAAGAAAAGTAGGATTTAAAATTAGAATTGTATATTAACTTCAAATTTGTAAACCATGTATAACCCAATTAAAATTTTGTTAATATTATTATTCCTTTCCCCTGCAGCTTTCGGACAAAACAAACCATTTTGGAACGAGATTCAGGAATTCAAAAAAAATGACAACATTTCAATGCCCCCTAAAAACGGAATTGTATTTGTAGGAAGTTCCTCATTAAGGATGTGGAAAGATCTTGAAGAAACTTTTAAAAGCTATAATGCTATAAACCGAGGTTTTGGAGGATCAGATCTGGCAAATGCAAATGACTATATTAAGGAATTAGTATTGGATTATAAACCCAGACAAGTGGTTATTTATAGTGGTGAGAATGACATAGCTACTGGTGTAAGTGCAGTGGACACCTACAATAGGTTTGTTACTTTTTTTATCAATATCCGTAAAGGCTTACCCAAAGCAACCATTACCTATGTATCCATGAAACTGAGTCCTTCAAGAGCCAAATTTTCAGAAGTAGTATTAACCGCAAATGCATCCATCAAGGCATATGTTGCTAAACAAAAAAATGCAAGCTTTGTGGACATTACTTCTAAAATGTTGGACAGTAAAGGGAACTACAGGCCAGAGCTTTTCCAACCGGATATGCTGCACATGAAACCTGCAGGATATGATATATGGACGAGAGCGATTACACCATATCTGAAAAAGAAATAACAATAGCCAGGATTTCTGCATGGAAGGAGCCTGTGCTATTGCAGTGTTTATTTTTGATCATGAAGGTTATTCGGCCATATTGTGGTACACAGCCTGTACATCGTCGTCTTCCTCTAGCTTATCAATAAGCTTCAATACGTCTGCTGCCTGTTCTTCATTTACTTCGTGATGAGAAAGCGCAATGCGCTCCAATTTAGCGCTCTTTAATTCAATGCCTTTTTCTTCCAGCGCTTTTTGCAATGGGCCAAAGTTTTCAAATGCGCCTTGAGCTACAGCAATGTCATTTCCATCCTCGTCAGCTTCTACATAAAGCTCATCCAATCCGGCATCAATGAGTTCAAACTCTAGTTCTTCAAGATCTAGCGCATCTGTTGGCACAAACCTAAATATGGACTTTCTGTTAAATACAAAATCAAGCGAGCCGGTTTTACCCAAAGTACCACTGGTTTTATTGAAATAACTGCGCACGTTAGCTACTGTACGATTTGTATTGTCTGTAGCAGTTTCAACCAATATAGCTACTCCGTGTGGCGCATAACCCTCGTAAACAATCTCTTCGTAATTCGCCATGCTTTTGTCGGATGCTCTTTTTATAGCTGCATCCACACGGTCTTTAGGCATATTTACAGCCTTGGAATTCTGAATGGCTGTACGCAAGCGTGAATTGGTTTCGGGATGCGGCCCATTTTCTTTAACGGCCATTACAATGTCTTTACCTATACGGGTAAACTGAACGGCCATTTTGGCCCAACGTTTAAATTTCCTTTCTTTTCGGAACTCAAATGCTCTTCCCATTATTACTTATTTCTTTAAATTCATTAACATGTCAGTTGTCATCATTGCTAGATTAAATTCGGGTTTCCAGCCCCAATCGGCATTTGCAAAGCTATCATTTATAGATCGTGGCCAGCTGTTGGCAATGAGCTGCCTTGGATCATTTTCGGTGTAAGTTAAGGTAAATCCAGGAATATGTTTTCTGATCTCAGCGGCTAACACCTCGGGTGTGAAACTTACTCCTGTAAAATTATAGCTAGAGCGGATCCCTATTTGTGCAAAAGGTGCATCCATTAATTCTATCGTACCCCGAATAGCGTCATCCATATACATCATTGGCAATTCGGCATTTGCATTTAAGAAAGAGGTATAGCTTCCTTTTTTCAAAGCCTCATGAAAAATATGAATAGCGTAATCAGTAGTACCACCCCCAGGTGCAGCTTTCCAGCTGATCAACCCAGGGTACCGGATACTTCGAACATCTAGTCCGAATTTCTGATTATAATATTCACACCAGCGTTCTCCTGCAAGTTTGCTGATTCCATAAACGGTATTAGGATCCATAACACAATACTGAGGTGTATTATCTTTCGGCGAGTTCGGACCAAAAACGGCTATCGAGCTTGGCCAATATACTTTTGCTGTTTTGTAGGTAATGGCCAAATCAAGAATATTCAATAATCCATTCATATTTAAATCCCATGCAAGCTTTGGATTCTGCTCCCCTGTAGCAGAAAGTAAAGCGGCAAGAAGATATACTTGAGTGGGTTTGTATTTGTTAAACAAACTGTTTAGAGTTTCCTTTTCCAATACGTTTACAAACTCAAACGGCCCGGAGTTCTTGATATCATAATCCGGTCGGCGGATATCGCAGGCAACCACGTTACTTTCTCCATAAATTTTTCGTAGAGCAGTTATAAGTTCAGTTCCAATCTGTCCGTTTGACCCTAAGACTATTATTTTTTCAACCATATTTTTTTTGAATTGGGCAAAGTTATAAAAATGAAACGAAGCTCTTTAAAATCTTTTTAAGACTACAGACTTGCGAAGCATTATATGAAAACAAACAATAGGTAGCTAATACTGCGCTGTAGACACACACAAGGCACAATAAACGCTATGAGTAACAAAAACACTAAATTTTTACTTAAATTGTGTATTTAGAATACTAACTATTTATTTTTTCTTAATATTACAACACGAAAGACATTTAGCACACAACTATGTCACCATACAGCCAAATATGAATTGCTCAATCAAAGACCTTAAGGTATTGAATACATATACCTTGGAAATTGGTTAGGCCGGCACTTTTGGCAACCTCTTGTTCTGTGCATTAGTAATAAAACCAGTAACAATTTAAGTTAATGAAAACGAGAAAAATTAGAATGGGTATGGTAGGCGGAGGTAAAGATGCATTTATCGGAGCTGTTCACCGTATCGCTGCAAACATTGACGGGCAGGTAGAATTTTGCTGCGGAGCCCTAAGTATCAATCCAGAAATAGCTAAGGAATCTGGAGAAATGCTTTTCCTTCCTGAAGAGCGCATCTACCTGAACTATGAGGAAATGATAGAAAAGGAAAGTAAACTTCCTGCTGATCTGCGCATAGATTTTGTAACTATAGTAACACCTAACTTTGCACATTTCGCACCGGCAATGCTAGCTTTAGAAAATGGCTTTAATGTAGTGATCGAAAAACCTATCGCCCTATCACTAGAAGAAGCAAAACAATTACAACAAAAAGTAGAAGAGACAGGATTGCTACTTTGTCTTACCCATACCTATTCTGGATATCCAATGGTTAAACAAGCCAGGCAAATGATTAAAGACGGTGCTCTGGGTAAAGTTAGAAAAGTGATGGTTGAATATCCCCAAGGATGGTTAAGCACACTAACTGAAAGAGAAGGTAACGCAGGTGCCGCTTGGCGCACTGACCCAAAAAAAAGTGGTAAAAGCGGCTGTATGGGAGATATAGGTACACACGCTGCCCAACTTGCAGAATATATTTCAGGCCTGAAGATCAGCAAACTTTGCGCAGATCTAAATATTGTGGTTGAAGGTCGCGGATTGGATGACGACGGTAATGTATTGTTAAAATTTGACAATGGTGCAAGTGGCGTTCTGTCGGCATCTCAGGTAGCTGCGGGTGAAGAAAATGCTTTAAAAATAAAAATATACGGAGAAAAAGGCGGAATAGAATGGCATCAGATGGAGCCAAATACCTTAATGGTAAAATGGCTTGATCAGCCTGCTCAAGTCTATCGTGCCGGACAGGCCTATCTTTCTGATGCGGCTAAGCACAATACTCGTGTACCCGGCGGCCACCCTGAAGGCTATTTGGAAGCATTTGCAAATATCTACCGCAATTTCACATTAACCTTGTCGGCAAAGATTCATGGTACCACTCCTACTGAAGCAATGCTGGATTTTCCTAAAGTTGAAGATGGGGTTAGAGGCATGGCTTTTATAGATAATGTAGTAGCGTCAAGCCAGTCCGACCAAAAATGGTTTGATTTTAAAGTATAAATAGGATGACAACAATAAAAGGACCAGCAGTATTTTTAGCACAGTTTATTGGCGAGGAAGCACCTTTCAATTCATTAGACGCTATTTGCGAATGGGCGGCAAGCCTTGGTTTTAAAGGTATACAAGTACCTACCTTAGACCCGAGATTTATTGACCTTCAAAAAGCAGCTGAAAGCAAAACCTATGCTGATGAGCTTACCGGCAAAGTAAGATCTTACGGATTGGAGATTACAGAATTATCTACACATTTACAAGGTCAGCTTGTGGCAGTTAACCCGGCATACGACCTTGCATTTGATGCGTTTGCACCAGATCAATATAAGAACAATCCCAAAGCCAGGCAGGAATGGGCGGTACAACAGCTGAAATATGCGGCTAAGGCCTCACTAAACCTGGGCTTAAATGCTCATGCTACCTTCAGTGGCTCTTTATTATGGCATATGTTCCACCCGTGGCCACAACGACCTGAAGGACTTGTTGATGCTGGCTTCACTGAGCTCGCCAAGCGATGGACGCCGATTCTGGACATTTTTGATGAGTGTGGTGTTGACGTATGTTACGAGATTCACCCCGGTGAAGATCTTTTTGACGGGATAACTTACGAAATGTTCCTCGAGAAAGTAAACAATCACCCTCGTGCTTGCTTGTTATACGATCCTTCGCATTTCGTTTTACAGCAACTGGACTACATCCAGTATATTGATTTTTACCATGAGCGCATCAAAGCCTTCCACGTAAAAGATTCAGAATTTAATCCTACGGGTAAACAAGGAACATTTGGGGGGTATCAAAGCTGGGCAAATCGTGCTGGAAGGTATCGTTCTCCAGGTGATGGACAAGTAGATTTCGGAACTATTTTCAGTAAACTGGCACAATATGATTATAAGGGCTGGGCTGTGATGGAGTGGGAATGTTCTATAAAAGACGCACAGGTTGGAGCTCGTGAGGGTTCTGAATTTATTAAAAAGCATATTATTAAAGTTACCGACAGGGCTTTTGATGATTTCGCATCCTCTGGAGGCGGAGACGCAGCATTTAACAATAAAATTTTAGGTTTATAGACAAATACACAAATGAAAAAATCAATTCTTTTTTTAGGCTGTTTGGCCCTTACCTGGGCATCCTGCCATAGTCCTGAAGAACGGGCTGCTATGAAGGCTTCAGCAGATTCTGTAAAGTTAGGCCTGACTGCGCCTGCGCCAGTGGCTGAAGACAGCGCAGTAACCGATTCTACTACCAAAATGGCAGAACCGAAAACAGACGCCCCTGTGGTTGTCGCTGTTGCAACACCTGAACCCGCCGTTAAAGCTGTGGCAACAGCTGCGACTGCTGAACTTCCGGGAGAGGCGCTATTAAAAAAATCTGATTGCCTGGCTTGCCACAACATTAAAACTAAGATCGTAGGTCCAGCTTACGTTAATGTTGCGGCAAAATATACTGCTGCTGATATTGATCATCTTGCTGATAAAATCATTGCAGGTGGTGGTGGTGTATGGGGAGAGGTTCCAATGAGTCCGCATCCTACTTTGAGTAAATCTGACGCCAAAGAAATGGTAAAATACATTTTATCGTTAAAGAAGTAATTTCATAACCTAACCAAATTAAACAATGGAAGAAATCAAAAAAGAACAGGAGGCTGCTTCAAGACGTAGTTTTCTAAAAACAACAGCTATTGCAGCATCCGCATTCATGATCGTTCCCCGACATGTTTTGGGTGGAAATGGTTTTCTTGCGCCTAGCGACAGGCTAATTGTTGCTGGTGTTGGTGTTGGCGGCAAGGGAGAATCCGATATTGCTAACTTCGCCAAAAGCGGAAAGGCAGATATCGGTTTCCTTTGCGATGTAGATGATAGAAGATCCCTTAACTCCCGCAAAGCCTTCCCTAAGGCAAAGTATTACAAAGATTGGCGCGAGATGTACGACAAGGAGCACAAGAATTTTGATGCCGTATCTGTTTCCACGCCAGATCATAACCATGCTATTATTGCTTATCATGCCATGCAACTGGGCAAGCACGTGTACGTACAAAAACCAATGACACATGATTTGTTTGAAGCGCGTTTGTTAACGGAGTCTGCAAAAAAATATAAAGTAGTTACACAAATGGGAAACCAGGGATCATCAAATGATGGTACCAGGTTATTGTCTGAATGGTATGATGCACACTTAATTGGTGACGTACATACCGTATATTGCTGGACCAACAGACCGGTATGGCCACAAGGTATTGCATGGCCTGCTCCTGCTCAAAAAATCCCGACGGAATTGGATTGGGACTTATGGTTGGGCACTGCTCCTAAAAAAGATTACGTTGATAAATTGGTGCCATTTAACTGGCGCGGATGGTGGGATTATGGAACCGGCGCATTGGGCGACATGGGATGTCACCTAATTGAAGCACCATTCAGGGTTCTTGGTTTACAATATGTCAAAGATGTACAGGCTACAGTAGGTAGTGTATATGTGGATGAATTTAAGAAAGGTCAATTCCCAGATAGCTGCCCTCCTTCAAGCCATATAACCATGACTTTCCCCAAAACAGATAAGACTAAGGGAGATATTACTTTACATTGGATGGATGGTGGAATACAGCCTGAAAGACCTGTTGAACTGGAAGCGAACGAAAGATTTGGCGATGATGGTAATGGCTCACTGTTTATAGGTACTAAAGGTAAAATGATTGCCAGTACGTACTCTGACAATCCGCTATTGCTTCCAACTTCTCGTAATAAAGACGTTAAAGTTAAGCAGAAATGGGCTCGTGTTCCTGGAGGAGCTGAGGGTCACTATGCGCAGTGGGTGGAAGGTGCAATTGCCGGTTATGGCAAAACTGAGCTGAGTTCTTCATTCGATAAAGCGGGGCCGCTTACTGAGGCTTTACTAATGGCTAACCTTGCCGTTCGTGGTTACGATTTGAAAGGCGGTCACATCAAGTTATTATGGGATAATATCAATATGAAAGTAACCAATTTTGACAGCGTTAACCAATACATAAAACGCGAATACCGTCAAGGCTGGACACTCTAAAAAACAAAGTACTTAATGAAACAATATATTTTCTCTGCACTCATCATTGCATCAATGATGAGCTGCAGTAGTACAAAAAGCCTTAATGGATCTACCAATGGGTTTAATCGATTATTTGACGGCAAATCGACTTCTGGTTGGCATACTTATGGTAAAACAAATGCCAGCACTAGATGGAGAGTAGAAGCTGGGATACTTCATTTTACACCTTCAGCAGAAGGTGATGGCGGAGACCTGGTGACCGACAAAACTTATAGCAATTTCCATTTAAAAGTTGACTGGAAAGTAGCACCAAAATCCAATAGCGGGATTATTTTTTATGTGCAGGACGAACCTCAGAAATATGGGACTACCTATATGACTGGCCCGGAAATGCAGGTACTTGATAATGATGGTCATCCAGATGGTAAAATCAACAAACACCGTTCAGGTGATCTATACGACCTGATAAAAAGCAGCTCGGAACCAGTAAAGGCTGTAGGAGAATGGAATACTGCAGAGGTTATTTCTGATAAAGGAAACCTGGAACTTAAACTAAACGGTATAACCGTCGTGAAAACCACTTTATGGGATCAACACTGGAAAGACCTTGTGGCGAAAAGTAAATTTGCAGCATGGGAAGGTTTCGGTTCATTTAAATCAGGTAAAATAGCCCTTCAGGATCATGGTAATGAAGTGTGGTACAGAAACATCATGATTAAAGAATTATAACTAGAAGGGTAAACTGAGTAATGAATTTAAATAATCGTATTAAACTATCTACAATGATGTTCCTGGAGTTTTTTATCTGGGGATCATGGTTTGTAACCATGGGTACTTATCTGGGAAAAAATCTCTTATCAGATGGTATACAAATCGGCACTGCATACAGCACACAATCATTAGGAGCTATCGTTGCCCCATTTATCATAGGATTAATTGCAGACAGATTTTTTGCAGCACAAAAAATACTTGGGGTTTTACATCTTGTCGGTGGCGTTTTACTTTGGTTTGCCTCAACCTCACTAAATTTTGAAAGCTTTTTCCCCTTCATCCTTGGTTATATGATAGCCTATATGCCAACGCTTGCGCTAGTAAACTCCATATCTTTTAAACAACTGCAAAATCCTGAAAAGGAATTTCCGGCTATTCGCGTTTTCGGAACCATTGGGTGGATAGTTGCGGGGATAATCATTGGCTGGTTAAACTGGGAGCAGAATGGAAACCTTATTTTGACATTTAAAGTTGCTTCGGTGGCATCCGTAATTTTAGGCTTGTTTAGCTTTGTTTTGCCTCATACCCCGCCAGTTAAAAAAGGCGAAAAAACTACCCTTGGTGATATTTTAGGTCTTGACGCGATCGGATTATTGAAGAATAAATCATTTTTAATGTTTTTCATTGCGTCTATCGCAATCTGTGTCCCTCTATCTTTCTATTATAATTTCACCAATCCATTTCTTAATGAAGTGGGCATGAAAGCTGCCGCAGGTGTTCAGGTGCTGGGACAAGTTTCTGAAACTCTATTTATGATTCTGATGCCTTTGTTTTTTGTAAGACTGGGTGTTAAAAAGATGCTGGCAATAGGAATGATTGCATGGGTATTAAGGTATTTGTTCTTTGCATTCGGTAATGCTGATTCGAATTACTGGATGTTAATAGGTGGTATTGTACTACATGGCATTTGTTATGACTTCTTTTTCGTTACTGGTCAGATCTATACCGACAGACTTGCCGGAGACAGATTTAAAAGTGCTGCGCAAGGCTTTATCACGCTGGCAACTTATGGGGTTGGAATGTTAATTGGATCGTTTATTTCAGGCATGGTGGTTGACAAATACGTGGTTGGCGCTGGTCACGATTGGTACAATATCTGGATCATACCTGCGGGAATTGCAGCAGTAGTTGCAATATTATTTCTTTTATTTTTCTCAGACAAAAAAAAGGCTGACACCGTTATAATTCAATAATTAATAAAGATTATGAAATCAGAATTAAGCAGAAGGACTGCACTTAAAAATATTGTTGCAGGAACCGCTGCACTTGGTGTTTCTGCAGCTTTGCCTGCCTTTGCACTAACAGAATATAAAAATACAATGCTTAAAGGAAATGTAAACCATTCAGTTTGTCGCTGGTGCTTCGGCGGAGTTGATTTAGATACACTTTGTACTGAAGCTAAAAAGATAGGCATAAAAGCAATCGATCTTGTTGGCCCTAATGACTGGGGCACTTTAAAAAAACATGGATTGGATTCTTCACTGTGTAACGGTGCAGAAATTAACCTTACGGACGGCTGGAACGACACCAGCTTCCATGCTACTCTGATCAAAAACTATTCGGAGATGATTCCTCGTGTAGCAGACGCTGGCTATAAGCAGTTGATCTGTTTTAGTGGAAGCAGACGTGGAAAAGATGACGAAACAGGATGGAAAAACTGCGTTGAAGGTTTGAAGCAAGTATTACCTTTAGCTGAAAAATATAAGGTAACACTTGTAATGGAGTTGTTGAACAGCAAAGTTGATCATAAGGATTATCAGTGTGACAATACACCATGGGGTGTGGAATTATGTAAAAGATTGGGATCTGAGAATTTTAAACTTTTGTACGACATCTATCATATGCAGATTGATGAAGGCAATGTAATCAGCACCATTACAAACAACCATAAATACATTTCTCACTATCATACCGCAGGCGTGCCCGGAAGGCATGAACTGGATGAAAATCAAGAACTTTATTATCCTGCCATTATCAAGGCCATTATTGCTACAGGATTCAAAGGTTATCTTGCACAGGAATTTATTCCTCGAAGTAAAGAAGTATTTAAATCGTTAAGCGAGGCCGTTAATATTTGTGACATATAACTCGAATCATGAACTCAAGAAGAATCTTTATAAAACAGGCGGGTATCGCGGCAGCTGGGGCAGCCATTTTACCGAATTTTTACTGTACCCCCGCAACTAGCGGAAAAATAGTGGGGCTACAACTTTACACTTTAAGGGAGCAATTGCCTAAAGATGTAAGAGGAGTAATTGCAAAAGTTGCACAAGCGGGATACAAGGAGGTTGAAACGTATGGTTATACAGCTGAAACAGGCTTTTGGGGTTTAACCGCGAAAGACTTCAATAAGTTACTTGCAGACAACGGCTTGAAGGCCCCCAGTGGTCATTTCGGCATGGAAGCTTTTATCAGATCTGGAAATCTTGAGGAATTGAAACCTCTAATCGAAGGGGCTGCGACGCTTAATATGGAGTACTTTACTTGCCCATGGTTAGATCCCACATTGAGGACAAGCATTGACGACTTTAAAAGGTTAGCGGAGCGCCTTAATCAGGCCGCCGGTCTTTGTAAAGCATCCGGGTTACAGCTAGCATATCATAACCATGATTTCGAATTTATTAAGTATGGAGATGCAATGGGTTATGATGTTTTACTCGCAAATACGGATAAAGATAATGTTCATTTTGAAATGGATCTTTACTGGGTAGTAAGATCGGGTAACGATCCTATCGCATTATTTGAAAAACATCCTGGACGCTTTGTTATGTGGCATGTGAAAGATATGGATAAGGCCAAACCAACCATTAATACAGAAGTTGGAAGTGGTTCAATAGATTTTAAGTCCATTTATAAACACGCCAAGCAAGCGGGACTAAAGCATCTTATTATAGAGCAGGAAAACTTTTCAATGGATCCTTTTACCAGCATTAAAAAGAGCTTCGATTATGTAGATCACAACCTAATATAAGACTTTAAGAGTTGCAGTATATTAAAGGGAAGTGGTTTAAATCGAATCACTTCCCTTTTTTTACGTAAAATAATCTCATATTTGAGGAATTATTAAACGCAAAAATCATAATAATAAACAAGTAAAAACAATTAGAAAACATGAAAATTGCAGTAGTAGGTGCCACCGGACTGGTAGGTACCGTAATGTTGAAAGTATTAGAAGAGCGTAACTTCCCGTTAACCGAATTGATCCCTGTAGCCTCTGAGAAGAGCGTTGGCAAGGAAATCAGTTTTAAGGGTAAGAAGTTTGCTGTTGTAAATATGGATACTGCGATCTCAATGAGACCTGATATTGCATTGTTCTCGGCAGGTGGAAGTACTTCATTAGAAAATGCTCCAAGATTTGCAGAAGCGGGTACAACGGTAATTGACAATTCATCGGCATGGCGCATGGATCCCTCAAAAAAACTAATCGTACCTGAAGTAAATGCCCATGTACTTTCTATTGACGATAAGATCATTGCTAATCCAAATTGCTCTACAATACAAATGGTTGTAGCGCTTAAGCCATTGCATGATAAATACCGGATCAAACGCGTAGTGGTTTCTACTTATCAATCGGTAACAGGAACAGGCGTAAAGGCAGTAGATCAGATGATGAATGAACGTAAAGGTATTATGGATGGACCAATGGCCTATGCCTATCCGATTGACCTAAACGTGATCCCTCAGATTGATGTTTTTACTGAAAATGGATACACCAAAGAAGAAATGAAAATGATTCTTGAAACTCGCAAGATTATGGGCGATGAGACCATACGTATTACAGCAACAACTGTACGTATTCCGGTTATGGGGGGGCACTCTGAATCTGTAAATATTGAGTTCGAAAATGAATTTGACGTTGCAGAAGTTAGAGACATTTTGTCTAAAACTGAGGGAATAATTGTAGTTGATGATCCGGCAAACCTGAAATATCCAATGCCAAAAGATGCGCACGAGCGTGATGAAGTTTTTGTAGGACGTATTAGACGCGACGAATCTCTTCCTAATACGTTGAACATGTGGATAGTGGCCGATAATTTACGTAAAGGTGCAGCTACCAACGCTGTTCAGATTGCAGAATACCTGGTTAGTAAAGAACTGATATAATTAATCAAGAAAATACGTTAACGTGATGTGGAAATAGCAATACATGCTATTTTTACATCACGTTTTTTATTTAGTATATGCCTAAAAGATTCCTTTTGTTTTGTTTGTTGCCACTCAGTATAATAACCAGGGCGCAAAGTCCTGTTCAAAAACTGGAACAGGCTTTTACCACTTTCCTAGCTGATAATCAAACAAAACATGCGATAGCCTCGCTTTGTGTACTTGATGCAAATACCGGCAAAAATATATTTGCCCGCAATGAGAATATTGGATTAGCAACCGCATCCACTTTAAAAACCATAACTTCCGCAACAGCATTCAGTGTACTTGGAAAAGATTTTAAATTTCAGACTACTCTTGGTTACAGTGGAACAATCAGCAGTGATGGAACACTAAACGGAAGCTTGATAATAACAGGCGGAGGTGACCCTACCCTTGGATCATGGCGATATGAAAGTTGTAAAGAGGCTGCGATCCTTCAACAGTGGGTAAATGCCATCCGAGCTGCTGGAATAAAAAAGATTGTTGGAGGGGTAATTGGAGATGAGCGTATTTTTGGAACACAGACAACACCCGACGGCTGGATCTGGCAAGATATTGGTAATTATTATGGTGCTGGCGCATCCGGACTTACCTGGCGAGAGAACCAATTTAACCTCCATCTACAGGCTAACCACACTGATAATTCTGTAACAATAGTAAAAGTGGTGCCTGCCATGCCTTATCTAAAGATTGTAAATGAGCTCAGTGCCGGAGCAGAAGGAACAGGTGATAATGTCTATGCCTATATACCACCACTTAGTAATGTTGCATATTTAAGAGGTTCATGGGGATTCAGCAATTCTAAGGAAGGAATTTCTGCGGCCTTACCCGATCCTGCTTTTGACGCAGCTTTCCGTTTACAGGATACATTGAGACGAATTGGAATAACTGCTTCAGTTTCTGCTACCACCAGTAGACTACTTACTTCTATGCAGCAAGCCGTTCCAAAAGTAACTCAAAAGATTAATACCCTTTTCTCCCCGTCCCTTAGCGAAATTATTTATTGGTTCAATAAAAAAAGCGTAAATCTTTATGGGGAACATCTTGTCAAAACAATTGCCTGGAAACTCGGGAAAACAGCCACTACCAAAAATGGTGCATCCTCGGTTGTTAATTTCTGGGAGGAACGCGGTATAGACAGGAATGCCTTAGGCATAATAGATGGCAGCGGCTTATCTCCAGGCACAAGAGTAACTACATCTGCGATGGCAAGCGTACTTTACCAGGCACAAAAAGAGAGCTGGTTTAAAGACTATTACGCATCTTTACCAGACAATAATGGCATGAAATTAAAAAGTGGAACAATCAATGACGTTTCTGCATTTGCAGGCTATTATACTAGTGTAAGCGGCAACAAATATGTAATTGTGATTAATGTAAACAACTATTCCGGATCAGGGATCAACAAAAAGTTGTTCCGCGTTTTAGATGCCTTAAAGTAATTTTGGTAAATTGCGGAGATTATGAAAAGATTCTCTGCGTTATTAATCCTCTGCATTTTAAGTATTAAAGTATATAGTCAGGCCGCCATCTCTGATATTCCTGTATCGACTATTACAGAAAGTGTTAACTATACTTCCGAAATTGCCATTATTCCTGAACCGGTATCCCTAACCAAAACGGCAGGCCATTTTACATTGCCAGCAAACGTGGTCATACATTCTCCTGCAAATCCGGAGCTTAAACAAATCGTTAGCTTTCTGCAGGAACGGTTGTCTATCCCTACAGGTAGCTTTGTATCTAATGTTAGCGATAAAAGCAGCAAAGCGACTGTAAACCTCATCCTAAACGACAAAATCAATGCGTTCATAGGAAAAGAGGGTTACACCCTTACAGTTACTCCTTCTCTTATTACAATAAAGGCCAACAAACCTGCAGGCTTGTTTTATGGCGTACAGAGTTTGATCCAACTTTTCCCAAAGGAAATTGAAAGCAAAGAACGAGTTAAAAATATAGAGTGGATGGCACCTTGTGTAGAGGTTACTGACTACCCACGTGTTGGATGGCGCGGACTGATGTTTGATGTTGCCCGTCATTTCTTTACCAAGTCTGAAGTTAAGCAATACATCGATGCGATGGTACGGTACAAATATAACCTGCTTCATCTGCACCTCGCCGATGATGAGGGTTGGAGGATAGAAATCAAAGGCTTACCTAAGCTCACTGAAGTCGGCGCATGGAGGGTAAACAAAGTGGGCGAATTTGGAAACTTTATTCCTCCAACGGTGGAAGAGCCACGCACATATGGTGGATTTTATACTCAGGAAGATATTAAGGAAATTGTACAGTATGCCAGAGACAGGTTTGTTGACATAATGCCGGAAATAGATGTGCCCGGCCATAGTTTAGCTGCTATAGTCTCCTATCCCGAGCTGTCATGTACGCCTGGTGCCGAGAGTTATCGTGTTCGGTCAGGAGAACGAATAATGGACTGGTCTAAAGGCGCCCCTCCTATTGCTCTTTTAGACAACACGCTCTGCCCGGCCAATGAGAAAGTATATACTTTCCTAGACTCGGTGATCTCCCAGGTTGCCAAATTATTTCCTTTTGAATATATCCACTTGGGTGGAGATGAGGCTCCCATCAACTATTGGGAGAAAAATGATAGCATCAGGGTTTTAATGAAACGAGAAGGGCTAAAAAACATGCATCAGGTACAAGGGTATTTCGAAAAACGTGTGCAGAAGATCGTTGAATCCAAGGGCAAAAAATTTATGGGCTGGGATGAGATCCTCGATGGCGATATGCCTGCCAGCGTAGGGGTGATGAGCTGGCGTGGAATAAAATACGGCATCGATGCCTCAAAAAATAAACATGAAGTGGTAATGAGCCCAACTACCTTTGCCTACCTAGACTACATGCAGGCAGACCAGATTACTGAACCTAGGGTATATGCTTCTTTGAGACTCCGCAAATCTTATGAATTTGATCCAATACCGGCAGGTGCAGATCCAAAATATATAAAAGGCGGACAAGCCAATTTATGGACAGAACAAATTTATAATATCAGACAGGCTGAATATATGACCTGGCCACGGGGAATGGCCATAGCAGAATCAGTTTGGTCGCCCGCCGAAAAAAAGAATTGGACAACATTCTTTTCAAAAGTAGAGCAGCACTTTAAACGAATGGACATTGCTGAAACTAAATATGCACCTAGTGTATATGACCCAATATTTTCAGTAAGCAGATCTGCAGATAAGCAATTGATGATTGAACTAACTACTGAAGTGGATGGCCTTGATATTTATTACAGCTTTGACAATTCCTTTCCCGATAGGTTCTATCCAAAGTATACGGAGAAATTAATGCCGCCAAAGGATGCTACGATGTTAAAAGTGATTACCTATAAAGGCAAAATACCAGTAGGCAGAATGATGAACATGCCTATTGACGAGTTAAACAAACGCGCATCAAAAAAATAAAAGATTTGAGATACTTTGTTCACATCGGCTATAATGGCCTGAATTATAATGGATGGCAGAAACAACCTGGCATAGCAAACGTTCAGGGTGTTATCGAAAAAGCACTGAGCAAAGTGATGAGAACAACATTGTTTATAAATGGATGCGGGAGAACGGACGCACACGTACACGCAAGCCAGTTTTTCTTTCATGTGGACATTGAGCGCGAGTGGGACTTCGACCTCCTTTTTAGGTTGAATAAATCATTGCCTGCAAACATTGCAGTATTTGACATCGTACCCATGGAGGGAGAGCCTCATGCACGCTTTGATGCAGTATACCGGTCTTACGATTATTTTTTGCACACCTACAAGGATCCTTTTTTAAATGGGTTAAGTGCATATTACCTCTTAGATGGTCTTGATTTCGACCAGATGAAAAAGGCTGCGGTTATTCTGCCCAACTATAAAGATTATCGTGCGTTTTGTACCAGTCCCGACAAGTATGAACATACCATGTGCAACGTAATGTCTGCCTCCATTTCGGTTGATCCAAATGGTGATAGGTTGAGGTTCCAAATTGCATCTAACAGATTTCTGAGCAAAATGATTAGGATCATCATGGGTCAACTGCTCAAAATAGGAAGAGGCACATTATCAGTAGATGAATTTGAAGATTACCTGATCAACAACCAAACACCTCATCTGATTACACCTGCGCATCCACAGGGTTTATATTTATCAAAAGTCACCTACCCCTATTTAAATCTTCCTCCACGAACGGAATTTTCTTCAATCCTGCAAAAGCAGGCTGACCAATCTTGGATTACTCTATAACTGGAAGGTAACAACAACAAACGATGCAATATTTAAAAGACCTGAAATAACTGGAGTCTCAATTTCTCAGGATTAACATTGACCCCATTTATAGATAGGTAAGATCTCTTATAATATTGATTTCGTTCTTGTAGTTTGGTCGTTATAAACTTAATTAGCTGTTCCTCATCCATATTTTTTATTAAAGGGCGCTTATACTTTCCATGTTCCAGCCTCTTAGCTAGCGCTTCTGGCGCCATCTCTATATAAATGGTAATGCCGGTATGGTTCATAAATTCCATGTTATCAAAATAACAGGGTGTTCCGCCACCGGCAGAGATAATACAATTTGTCGGATAGCTAATATTCTTTAATAAATTACTTTCCAATTCTCGAAACGCATTCTCACCTTGCTTAGCAAAGTACTCGCCAACACTCATTTCCACGCGCTTTTCTAGCTCATGATCTAAATCTATAAATTCATAGTTCATTTTGATGGCCAATCTTTTACCTAAAGTAGTTTTGCCACAACCCATAAAGCCAATTAAGAATATTCTCATTTTAAGCTAGTTTTACCCTTGGATCAACAAAGGCATATAAAATATCAACTAAAATATTAATAACAACGAATATAAGGGCAATAAATAGTATTGAACCCATGACTACAGGGAAATCAGACATTTCCAAAGCCGTAACTGTAGTTCTACCCAATCCATTGTATCCAAATATGTATTCGACAAAAAAGGAACCAGCTAGTAATGAAGCAAACCAACCAGAAATAGCAGTTATAACAGGATTCATCGCATTTCTTAACGCATGCTTGTAAATTATGCTGCTCCTGCTCAAACCTTTTGCCCGCGCCGTTCTAATATAATCCTGCGCCAGAACATCAAGCATTGCGCTTCTTGTAAGCTGAACAATAATTGCCAACGGCCTTAAGCCTAGTGTTACCATCGGAAGCCATAGATTCTTCCAGGTCATGACCTCCCCTTCAAAGGGATCATAGCTGTAAAGGCTCCCCGACATGCTCAAACCAGTATAATCGCTCAATACGAAACCGAATAACCAGGCAATAATAATACCAGCGAAAAATGAAGGGGCTGAAATTCCAAGGATTGCAAAGGCATTGGCAGCTTTATCTATCCAGGTATCTTTGTTTACTGCTGATAGCACCCCTAAAAAGACCCCAATCAGTGTCGCAAACATCATGGCACTAACGGCCAGTACAAATGTATTAGGAACAGTTTCGCGAAGTATAGTAGTAACGTTTCTTTTTGTTTGGTAAGACCTGCGAAGATATGGCGATTTTAAAGCTAATACGTTATTCCCTAAAGAAATCAGGCTAACGTACCCATATTTCTCTCTGGCTTCGGCATTGTTGTTATGAATACCAATAGGCGATAAATCATTAAGATAAAGAAAAAATTGAATCGGCCTGGACCTATCTAGTCCAAATTCCTTCCGTACAGCTTCAAGAGATTGCACATCAGAACGCTGCCCCATCGTCATCCTTGCAGGATCACCGGGCAGCACATTAAATAGTAAAAAAACTAAAACGATCACACCGGCCATCACAGCAAACCCATAAAGGAATTTTTTGATAGCATAATAAAGCATGTTATTTGGCGAAATAGGTTTTGGAGAGTAGATCAAAAGACGGAATATCATGGTAATGCCACTTATCTACAATCACTCCGTTTTTTAATAACAAAATTCCCGGGTTAGCCCGAACCATACTCTTCAAGGGTACCGCATCAGCATAAAAAATTTCCATAAATAGTTTCATTCGTTTACTAAATGCATCTGCATCCTGGGCAGAATTGGCCGTAAGTAAAACCGTGCGGATATTAAACTGCTCAGTGGCATTCAATGCCAGCGCATTTAATGCAGAAATAGCTTGTTCGTCAGCATCTTTTAAATTCCAAGCTACCATAACCAAGCTATAATATGGGTTTTCTATTATTTCCTTGGTGTAATCTGTGCCAGACGCGTCACTAATTTTCAAGTCGCGAATCTTTGGCTGATAGCCTTCTTTTACCAGTCGGCTTTCAGGTGTGCCTACAATCTCCCAATTATCATCTTTCCAGATTCCTGTTTTAAGATATGCCTTGTCGGTCATCACCTTTTTTTTACCAGTTTTCTTATTGGTCATATTATAAGTGATCTCGTACTCATCCGGCACTGCCCCCACTGGCATGCTCATAAGCTGAGGTAGATTTGCACCTACTTTATAAGGAAGAAAATCAATAACCGGCAGGTAGTTATAGGTAAACTGCGTAAACATTAATGAGGTAGCAAAAACAAAAGTAAATAATACGCTCTGCCAACCGGGATGAACAGTAACCGGTTGTATGTCCTTTCTACGGATAAAAATATAAACTATCATTACCAGTAATACCAAATCTTTGGAAAATGATTGCCATGGTGTTAATGGAATGGCATCTCCAAAGCATCCACAAGAAGTTACTACTTTAAAAAAAGCAGAAACAAAAGTCAAAAATGTAAAGAAAATAATGATACCCAGTAAACCAGAAGTAACCTGCTTACGCCATAAACCAAATAAAAGTAACGCGCCTAACACGATTTCGAGGATGCAAAGTATCATGGCTATAGCCGTTGCATAGCTTGAAAAAAAAGACATATGAAATACATCAAAATATTCCTCCAGTTTATAACCAAAGCCAATTGTATCATTAGCTTTTATAAGACCGGAAAATATGAAGAGGATCCCTACGAATAACCTGAAAAAGTTTAAGATCACTTTCATAATTATTTAACTCCCAATTTTATTAATGCAAAGACAGAATAATTAAGCATGTCCTGATAATTGGCAGCAACTCCTTCTGAGGCAATAGTATGCCCGAAATTATCTTCAATTTGCTTTACTCTAAGAATCTTCATCAGTATCAGGTCGGTTAGCGAGCTAATTCTCATATCTCTCCAGGCCTCGCCATAGTCGTGGTTCTTTGCAAACATCAGTTCTTTAGTCGCTGAAAGCTTTTGGTCAAACAACAGCACTACATGCTGTACTTCAAGTTCATTTGGCTCAGTGGAATCCATCTCGAGTTGCATCATGGCAATCAGGCAATAATTTACTATACCAATATATTCGGAGGTAATGTCTTCTCCCACCTTGGATATTTTCTTTTCTTCAAGGGTTCTGATACGCTGTGCTTTGATAAATATCTGATCAGTTATAGACGAAGGCCTTAAGATGCGCCACGCAGTACCGTAATCACTAGTTTTCTTTATAAAAAGCGCCCTGCAAATTGCAATTATTGAATCGTATTCTTGTGAAGTATTTGTTGCCAATTTTATCTAAGTTTGTATCATTAACAATGGCTAAAGATACATTTTTATACCGAAAGACTACACTGAACCTACGAGGTAGGCTATTGGACTTAGCCCATCCATGCGTAATGGGGATCATCAATACTACTCCTGACTCTTTCTACTCCGGTAGCCGCGCATCAACAATAGAACAGGCATTGGTTAAGGCAGAACAGCACCTTAAAGAAGGAGCGCTTCTACTAGATTTGGGTGCCTACTCCTCCCGTCCAGGCGCAGATGATATCTATGAAGATGAAGAATTGAAACGGCTAATACCTGTAGTAGAAGCCATTCATAAATATTTCCCTGAAGCTTTCTTGTCTATAGACACTTTCAGATCAAAGGTAGCCAGAGCCGCCATAAATTCAGGCGCACATCTCATTAATGACATTTCAGGGGGCAGTCTTGATGAAGACATGTTTACAACTGTTGCCGAGCTAAATGTACCTTACATACTAATGCACATGAAAGGCACCCCTCAAACTATGAAAATGGAGGCAAACTATGCAGACTTTCGAATTGAGCTTTCAAACTACTTTAGCGAAAAAATATTTGCCCTGAAGCAGCTTGGGATAAAAGACGTACTTATTGATCCTGGGTTTGGATTTGCGAAAACTACAGCTCATAATTTTGAGCTCTTGAGTCACCTGGAAGATCTTCAGCATTTTGGCTACCCGCTGCTTTCCGGAATATCAAGAAAAGGAATGATCTATAAAACAATCGGAGTATCTACTGAGGAGTCTTTGAATGGCACTACAATAGCGAATACAATCTCGCTAATGAAGGGGGCAAGTATACTTCGGGTTCATGATGTAAAGGAAGCCGTTCAATGTATTTTGCTAGTACAAAAAACCATACAGGAGCATTCTGATTAAAAATTTCCTACCTTGCAATGATGAAAAGTTTAGACTTCGATTTTCTAAAAATTACGGCTACAGACGTGATCGACATTATTCTTGTTGCGCTGATCATATACTACATTTATAACTTAATCAAAAATACAATAGCAGTAAATCTATTGCTGGGAATGCTAATCATTATGATAATTTGGTTTGCAGTAAAACAGTTGCACATGAACCTGCTTACTGCGATCATAGAAAAGTTCATTAGCGTTGGCATTATCGCATTGATTGTTATTTTCCAACCAGAAATCCGGCGTTTCCTCCTCCTTATTGGCAAGAACACCTTTTTACAAAAGAATAAGGCCTGGTGGGGTTACCTTTTTGGAAATAAAGGTATAGAAAGAGACAATTTGTCTCGTATCAAACCAATCATCGATGCCTGCAAGAGCATGAAAAAGTCTCGCACGGGCGCATTGATCGTATTTGTCAAGTTTTATGACGATCAACTGTTTGCAAATAGCTGTGAGATCATCGATTCCAAAATATCAAAAAGATTATTGGAAAGCATATTTCAAAAATACAGTCCACTTCATGATGGGGCTGTTGTCATTTCAGAAAATAAGATTAAGAGTGCCAGTTGTATCTTGCCGTTAACAGATAATGATAAATTGCCCCCTCAATTTGGTTTAAGACACCGGGCCGGTATTGGCGTTTCTGAAGCTACCGATGCTGTAGCTGTGATCATATCTGAGGAAACTGGAGAAATTGCCTATGCTAAACAAGGTCGGGTAAGAATGAATGTTTCGTTTGGAGAGCTGGAAAAACTGCTAAATAAAGATTTTTAAGTTAAAAATAGCTATATCCATGTAAAAGCGTTTGATCATCAAAGGCTTTAAAACTATCGTCCAGAGATTTAACCCTAACTTCCATACTGGTAAAATTTAAATTACCAAAACTACTGGCAAGGGCTGTATCAGTTGCATCAAAACCTGTTGCTATCTTAATCAAACCGTTAATAGGTGTCAGCTTAGTGGCATCCAAGATGATCCAGTGGCCACCAAGATACACTTCAAAACATGCATGAAAATCTGCCGGCTGTAATTGATAAGCATAACCTGTATAATACCTCGCCGGAATGGTCAGCGCTCTGCAAAGTGCTACCCCCAGGTGCGCAAAATCTCTGCAAACGCCAACTTGCTCTTTTACGGTATCTAAAGCTGATGTTTGTTGAGTGGTATAACCCGCAGTGTATGCTACATTCTCAAATATCCAGTTCCTTATGGCCATAACTTTCTCAAAAGCAGATTCAATATTCCCAAATTTATCGAACGCAAACTTGTAAAGCTTGTCAGACTGGCAATAACGGCTTGGATTTAAATAAGGTAAAACTGAAATGGGCATCAGACTGATGGGTACATCATCGAGCTGCGCAGATGGTATTGTTTTAATTTGATTTTCTACAATGCCTACATAGGTGAAAACAATTTCCTTTGTTTCCGGTATTTCCAATACTTTAAAACGTTTTTCACCACTTGCAGCAACCCATTCGTAAGAAAACAGTTTTAGCGTAGATTGAAAATCTTCACTAATTACGTACTGCCCAAAAGATTTAAATGGCTGTATATTGAGAATCAAGGTAGAAAGACCGGTAGAGCCGTATTTAAGTATAGTAGAAACTTCGAACTTCATATATCCACGTCATTGAGAACCGGCAATTTATTGAATGCAGCCTCCATCCATTCATCAGATATATTATTCAGCGCTTTTTTAAGCTCCTCGGCCCACTGGTCTGAAATGTATTCGAGATCCTTTTTCCCATACCGATGCTCTACCATTCCAAAAGTATTATTCCGATATAGCACCACATCTATTGGAAAATCTACATCATTAGCACTGGCTCTGGTAGAATCGAAAGAAAGAAATCCTGTTTTTAATGCAAGGTGCATGCTTGATTCGCTGGTTAGAGTGCGATTTAGGATTGCCTTTCCATGGCCGGAATTTCCGATCACTACAAATGGTGCCCCTTCACCCAATTCAACCCAGTTACCTTCTGGATAGAGCAGAAATAACTTATGTTCCTTATCGTCTTTTAGCTGACCGCCAATTATTGTGTGTAGATTAAATTTTAAGCCGCTTTGTTCCAATGCAGCACGATCTTCCAGAGCTACGCGTTTAACCTGCGCCCCAAATGCATTAACCGCCTTATAAAGTTTATTGTGGACTTCCCCTTCTTCTATAAGTTCCTTAAAATATTGAACTGCCTTATCTCTTACTGAACGTAGTCCGCTTGTCATGATAAAAAGTGAATATTTATCGCGCTGTTCAATATGTACTTTCTTTTTTTGAGTAGTGTCTGTACCTGATGTAATTCTTGTATCGGCAATTGCCACAAGACCCTCTTTCACCTTTATCGCTAAACAATATGTCATAACCAAATATACCAATCAGGCAACAAATAAATCAACAATTGTAAACATTCTATTTCACAGATGGTATTTTATTTCATACTTTGTGGTCAATATTAAATTTGAGTCCTAGGGATAGGGTCGACACCCATGATTTTGAAAACTTGCTACGTTTTATTATTTTCACTTTTTGTTGGAGTGGGCGTTTGCCATGCGCAGGACAGTTCCGTTTTGCCCCCGGAAAAAAACGGGGTTATTGATCTTCGCAAAGAATCATTTGATACCACAGTAGAGCTGCATGGAATTTGGGGTTTCTATTGGGATATGCTCGTATCACCCGAAGATTCGTTAACCCTACCTCCGCAGTTCGTTAAATTTCCATTCAGGTGGACAGATTATAAATCCTGGGAAAGAAAACTTCCTTCATTTGGCTATGCTTCCTATAAAGTAACTGTATTATTGCCAAAAACTAATGAACAACTAAGAATCGCATTGCCGGAGGTATACAGTGCCTATACACTTTTTATAAATGGGAAAGCCGCAGCAAGAAATGGGAGGGTAAGCACAAGCTCTGATAAATTTGTTCCCCAATGGCAATACAAAGCAGTTGACATTCCCCGAAATACAGAAAAACTAGAAATTCTTTTACAAATTTCCAATTTCGTACACAGTAAGGGTGGGATTGGTAAACCCCTCATATTAGGAAAAAAATACGACGTCGAACTTCAAAGGCGTAGTGCAGAAGCGATAGACTTTATACTGTTTGGCTGCCTGATAATGGGCAGTCTATTTTTCATAGGCCTTTTTATTCTTGGAAATCGCGACAAGGCGATTTTAATGTTTGCGGTCTATTCTCTTATTTACAGCTACAGAATTATCGGCGTAGACAACTATGTAATGCACACCATATTCCCAAATCTGGACTGGTACGTCGCCGTTCGTATGGAATACATCAGCCTTTTCTTAAGCATAGGACTCTTTGCGCTCTATACAAAATACCTATACCCTCTTGAAACTAACAAAAAGATCATAGAGATAGTTAGCATCGTTTGTTTCACCTTTGCATTTGCAACTTTGTGCATTGCTCCGATATTTTTTACACAGCTAATTAATCCATTCCTTGTTGTTACGATATTTTGCTTGGTATATGTCCCTATAGTTTATACCACCGCCTACATTAAGAAAAGACCTGGGGCCATTTATACATTTTTAAGCTCTTTTGCATTAATACCAGCTTTCGTTATCACCCTGCTTCACTACTGGGGAATAATAGGTGCCCATCAAATACTTAGTTTTTTTTGTTACATCTGTTTTTTCTTCTTGCAATCCCTGGTGCTCTCGCATCGTGTATCATTTGCCTTGAAACAGGCCACTAAACAGGCAGAGGAAGGTCTTGTTGTTAAAAGCGAATTCCTAAGCACTATGAGTCATGAGATCCGAACTCCGTTAAATGCAGTAATCGGAATGAGCCATTTATTGCTTAAAAACGACCCAAGAAAGGATCAAATTGAACAACTGGACATTATGCTATTCTCTGCTAACAACCTTTTGGCTATTGTTAACGACATTTTAGATTATACAAAAATTGAGGCTGGCAAAGTTACTTTCGAGCATATTGAATTGGACATTGCCTCTATAGCCAGGAATATTGTTCGCGGCTTGCAGGGCTCTGCAACAGATAAAGGAATTAGTCTGAAACTCGATGTAGACGAGAAGTTGAAAAATAAATTACTTGGGGATCCTACCCGTACATCTCAGGTAATTACCAACCTTGTTCACAACGCCATTAAATTCACACAAAAAGGAAATGTCCAGGTTGGAATTGAAGTAGCGAATCAAAATGAAAGGACTGTAACTTTAAACATCTATGTAAAAGATACGGGGATCGGCATATCAGAAGAAAAGCAGAAGATGATATTTGAACGCTTTACTCAGGCAGACTCCTCAACTTCAAGGGGTTTTGGAGGAACGGGCCTGGGCCTTGCTATTTCAAAAAAGATCCTGGAACTTCAAAAATCGTCATTAAAGCTTATCAGCGAAGAAGGTAAGGGTTCTACTTTCTATTTTATCCAGATCTTTGAAAAAAGCATTAAGGAAATAAAACCTCACGATGCGGAGACATTACCAAATGAGGCCGACAAGCCGCTAACCGGAGTCCATATTCTTCTTGTTGAAGACAATCTCATGAATGTGCTGGTTGCCCAGAAATACCTGGAACGATGGGGCGCCACAATTGACGTAGCACATAATGGTTTAGAAGGACTAAACATGGTTGACCCTAAAATACACAGATTGGTACTTATTGACTTGCACATGCCTATAATGGACGGGTATGAGGCCACCAGAAATATGAGATCAAGGGGTATAAGTCTCCCTATTGTCGCTTTGACTGCCAACCTTCCAAATGAAATTGCAGAGCAAGTGAGGGACGCTGGTATAGATGATTTCGTTGTAAAGCCTTTCCTGCCGGATGAACTCTATAGCAAGGTGCTTTATTACGCTGCAAAATAATTTAAAATTTAAACCTTCTAATAAAAAAATGCCCCTGATAACTTAATGTCAGGGGCATTTAAAAAATTTGCAGTTTAGCAATACTGATCAAAGGCACTAGCTAAGCTGTCGGCAATCATTTGAGCTGGCCTTCCTTCTATTTGATGACGTTCAATCATATGAACAAGTTTACCATCTTTAAACAAAGCCATTGCCGGAGAAGATGGAGGAAAAGGCATCATATACCCTCTGGCTCTATCTACTGCTTCTTTTTCCATACCCGCGAAAACCGTCACCAATCTATCAGGATGCTTATCGTTGCCTGCGGCAAGTCTTGCTGCCGGACGAGCGTTAGCTGCAGCACAACCGCACACTGAATTTACAACCACAAAAACGGTTCCTTCAGTACCAATTGCATTGTCTACTTCTTCAGCAGTTTTTAATTCCTCGAAACCAACTTTTGTCAGTTCAGCGCGCATTGGTTCAACTAAATATTCTGGATACATATATTTTAATTTATCAGTTTGTATGCACAAAGGTACACCGTCAATGGAGAGCATCAAAGCGAATAACAAACTGGTATTCAGTTTTTACCTTTAAATTACTTTGCTAGTGCTTCCCCATTTCTTCTATAACTCTCTTCAATTCTTCAGGGTTCTGGAGCGTAGCCCATCCTACCATAGCGACTAAAGCAATCATAAATATCACCATTAAGATACTCAGTATAACGGCGATTATCGAACAAGTACGTCCTGCTTTAGAATTTTTGTAAGAACTTTCCGTGTAAAATCCTGGATTTTCTCTAAATAGTTTTCTGTCCTTGTTGCCAAGCACCAATCCAATGATACCTAGTATTAAGCCAGGTAAACCATAACAGCAACATGACAAAATTGCAAGGATACCTAATACCAACACGGGTGTACTGTTTGGAAGCGCTTGTTGTCCGAATCCGCCGTATTGGTGCGGACTGGCTGGCGCCTTAAATTCTGGCGCTTTAAATTCTGGTGGTTTTGGAGCCGGATTGTTTTCGGGCGTTTCTTGAGGGAATTGATTTTCTGACATGTTGATAATGTTTAATATAAGTTATGATTATAAATTTTGTAAATGTAAGTGAGCACTATAACTATTGCAATAAACAGATATAGCAATGTTATCACCCTGGCACCTTGTTTAAAATCAAATTTTAAATGTGCAGGAACAAAGATTAAAAGTATAACAATAGGTAAAGAAGCGGGGAATAAATGCAAGGAAGACTTTACATCACCTTGCATCAAGGCCAATAACGATCGCTGAAAACCGCAACCAGGGCAGTCAAGACCCGTGTGACTTTTAAACGGACAAGTCAATAAGTGACCTTTCAGCCAGTCAATTATCAAAAAAAAAGATAGAAAAAAATGCATCTACAATTAAGGCGCTATTAAGTGTCACTAATTTATATAATTAGTTGACAAATAAAAGTATCATTTATAATTAACATCTCTTTTACCTAACTTTGTGGCTCACAAAAACAACAACAACATGTCATCAGTAGTGATAAAACATACTGTTTCATAAAAATTCCCTCCAATAAAACAACCCTTCTTAATACTCTTTTAGACGTCTTTTTATTTCCTCGTATTTCCTGATATAAATAAATAGTGTGCAAATAGTGTGCAAATGTTATATTTGTGTATGGCGACATCACGAATTATATTGGACACTAGGAGGGCTAAATCAAACGGCTTCTATCCTATCAAGATTAGAGTGGCAAATGTTAAAGAATGGAGGATGTATGGCACCATTTATTCACTAGCTAAAGAGGAATTTGAAAAATTGATCAAAGGGAAAAACCTAAGTGAAGAATTAAAGCCGATCAAAAAGAAAACTGATGCTCTGAAGAAAAAAGCAGATGATATAATTGAAGTACTGGAGCCTTTTGACTTTTCTGTTTTCGAAACCAGGTTTCTTAGAAAGGGTAATCGATCAGATCTGTTGTTTCTGCTGCGGGACAAAGCTCAAGGTTTTGCAGATAACGAACAGTACTCAAGCGAAAATCTATACAACCAAGCTGCAGCTATGCTTAAATCATACCTTACCAGAGACGTACCACAAAATACATCCAATGTTATTTCTTTGCCAATTAGAACCGTAACACCCAAATGGTTAAACGATTTAGAAAAGTGGGCCTTATCCGCCACGTATGACAAACGAGTAAAAGGCAGTAAAGAAACCGTTAAAGAGCCAAAATATAATCAGACCACACTAGGAATGTACCTGATCAGGGTAAGAAGTATTTTTAATGATGTAATCAGCGCTAAGGAATTAAACGCGGACGCCTACCCTTTCCATAAAGCTGATAACAAGAATGGCTACAAGATACCGCAGCCGATCAACAACAAGCGTCCATTGGATATGGATAAGATTATGGAGTTCTATAATTATCAGCCGATCACCGGAGGTGAACAAGTAGCAAAGGACTTCTTCATATTCAGCTACCTTTCCAGCGGCATGAATATGGTTGACATATTTCGATTAAAGTGGTCCGACGTAAAAAGCAATCACTTTTCATTTGTTCGTAAGAAAACAGAGAAAAAGACTGGAGGCACAAATAGGATCACTATTCCTTTGACTGCTGACTTGCTGGCGATAATAGAGCGCCATGGAAGCAGAAAAATAAATAACGATTATATCTTCAATGTTATACCAGCTGGAGCGACAGAAAAAGAACTACTTGCCGCTACCCGCAGCAGCATTGCCGGCATTAACACGGCAGTTAAGAAAATCGCTTCAAAACTGGGATGGGAAGAAGAACCTAGTACCTACTTTGCCAGGCACGCATACAGTAACAACCTTATGAATAGTGAGGTTCCGCTTGCATTTATTTCTAAGCAGTTAGGACATAAGAATTTAAAGACAACCCAGAACTATCTAGATAGTTTTACAACAGACAATGCAGTAAAGTATCAAGACAACCTTCTGAAAAAAGACAATCTTAATTTAAAAACATCTTAAGCACCATAACAGATGTATACAAATAATGAATTTCAAGACCAGAGTAAAATTGCAAAAATCATTGGAAACCTTATTTCTCCTGAGCCGGCATTAATTCGTTTTAATAAAAGCGGATTAGAAGACTGGCAGTTTTTCGCAAAACAAGGTGAGCTTGAAAGAATATTTTTAACATACAAAACTGATCTTGAATATCAATTATCGATTTACAGACATAAAAATCTATTGAATTTTCTTGATCGGCAGAAAGAGCGGATTACGGAGCAAGCAACCATCTTACATAATTCGGTTTCTGCTTTATTACCAAAATTATATCTCATAGAAGCCAAATCACGTGGAGGTGAACAACCCACTATTGAGGATAAACAAGTTGTAATGTAAGCTAACACTACGGCCGTGATTATGGGCAGAAATGATTTTGTAATTTGATCAAAATAGATCTTAAGCCAGCACTTTTGAGCTTTCCATGAGCTCTTCATTAATTATTTTCCATCGGTTAGGCAACAGTTCCTGCAC
>JANXVH010000159.1 GCA_025351765.1 Pedobacter sp. | reverse complement strand
TGAAACAGGTGAAACACTTTTTTGATCTAACAAATTGACATTGAACCATTTGCGAAAAACAAGTAAAACAAAATGAAACACTATTTTGGGTTTAACCATTTGAATGTAAGTGCATTGCGAAAATAAAACTTGTTTAAACGCGCATTGAAATTCTACTTACTAATCAGCAGGTGGCCTTAAACCTAAATGCAACTCATAATACTCTGTGCTGCCGCAAGCGTCTCGCTTGTGGTACGCCGATAAGTTAACGCATTGCCCCTATCATTTACCTGAATAATGCACAAGCAGGGAGGCTGTTTATACACACTAAAACCATCATATCACAACAGGGCACAGACAACCCTTACTGGCTCAGTTTAATGAAATGTAATTTAGACCTAAAATGTGGTAAGTTTTCAACTTGCTTTACAGGCTGCCTTAGCAAGCAGAATGCTTGCTATATGATAGGTCGAAGTTACGCTAAAGCTAACTTCGACCAGTGAGGGATGCACCCAAGCAGGACGCTTGCGGCAGCGGAAGAATTGTTTATTATGCTAGGGTTTAATTCTTTACGAGTCAGCGTAAATTCGTATTTTGCTTATTGCTGTACTTGTGCTATATTCAGCCAAAATACTAATTATCTAACCGTGGCTGAAATTTCAACAATTACCGTTCCCGAAGGAAAAATTCGAGACTTTGTAGATGGAACATTTAGAAATGACACTCCGGAAGAGTATGTAAGACAAAATATTGAAAAACGTCTTATTATAGAGCACAATTATCCAAAAAATCTTTTGAAAATTGAAAAGTCTATCAAGGTAGGATCAGCCTCGAAAAGAATAGACGTTGCTGTATTTCCAAAAGATTGTATTACCCATAATCAAGAAGATATTTGGATAATTATTGAGTGTAAAAAAGAAACTATACCACCTAGTGATAAAAAAGAAGGTGTTGGTCAACTTCAATCGTATATGGCTTCATGTGCTAATTGTGAATGGGGTATGTGGACTAATGGTAAAGAGAAAGAAGTATATCGAAAAATAATCAGCGAGAAAGGAGTTACAGCTTTTGAAGACTATATTGATATACCTTCTTTTGATACAGACATAGCAGATATTGATCGCCCCACTAGAGATACGCAAAGAAAAGCTGTCGAAGATAATTTATTATTTGCCTTTAAAAAATGTCATAACATTATTGCTGCTTATGAAGGCATGCAAAAGCAGCCAGCATTTTTTGAATTACTTAAATTGATTTTTTGCAAAATCGAGGATGAAAAAAACATCATAGAAGATATACAATTTTATGTCACTACAAAAGAAAAAAATAGCGCCGATGGTAGGTTGACGGCTAAGAAAAGAATTGATAAAATTTTCGAAAAAGTAAAAAGCAAGTTCCCACAGATTTTTCCCGATAATGATAGACTAAGTTTTGACGACACTCGGACGTTAGCAAACGTTGTAGCGGAAATTCAGAAATATAGTTTGTTAGATACCAATATAGATGTAAAAGGCAAAGCCTACGAGGAGATTGTGGGGGCAAATCTAAGGGGTGACCGCGGAGAGTTTTTTACGCCAAGAAATGTAATGAAGATGGCGGTAAAAATGATTAATCCATTACCGACAGATAGAGTACTTGATAGCAGCTGTGGGACAGGTGGCTTTTTGGTTAATGCCATGAACCATGTTATATCTCAAATCGAAGAAGTTTCATCGGCAAAATTTGGACAGCCGAAAGTGAAATGGACTGACCGACAGAAAGAAGCTGTCAGAGAAAAAATATCAGAAGTTGCTGCTAAGAATTTTTTTGGCTTCGATATTAACCCAGATTTAGTGAAAAGCACTAAGATGAATATGGTGATGAATAATGATGGCAGCGGTAATATCTTACGCGAAAATAGCTTATTGCCACCCCATGAATGGAATCTTGAATTTAAAGCAAATTTAGCTAAAGCATTAGGTATAACTGTAGATAAAATAACCAACCATAAGTCTATTGAGTTTTTTGATGTTTTAGTAACCAATCCACCTTTCGGTACGAAGATTTCTATTTCGGACACACACATATTGTCTCAATTTGACATAGCCCTTAATTCTAAATCTTTACCTCCAGAACAATTATTTTTAGAACGTTGTGTGCAGTTTCTAAAGCCAGGGGGCGTCTTGCGATAGTTTTACCTGATAGTATACTAGGCGCGCCTGGTCTATTGGAGATTAGAAAATGGCTAATGAAAACTACTAGAATTGTTGCTAGTATTGATCTTCATGCAGATACTTTTCAACCAAGCACGGGAGTACAGACTAGCGTTTTAATAGTACAAAAAAAGACACCAGAAGAGTTAATGGAACCGGTATGGAACTATCCTATTTTTATGGCTATGGTAGAACGTATAGGGCATGACAAACGCGGCAACATAATTTACAAAATGGACGAGCATGGTGAAATACTTTATTTTAAGCGTGTTATTTTAAACGCAAACGGAGACCTGGAAGAATTTGAGGAGCCACAACAAGACGATCAGACGCTGCTTGTTCCAGATGTATTTGCTAAGTGGAAAAG
>JANXVH010000145.1 GCA_025351765.1 Pedobacter sp. | reverse complement strand
AATTCAACAGCTTGTTATCGGTTTCGGAATAAATGGCAACTGTAGCTGATTTTATGATGTGATTGTGAACAGAATCTTTTACAATCCCGAAAACAACACCTGCAGGAATTTCTACTGGCTTTTGTCCCATAACTATCATGGAATGCAGGCACAGAAAACACATCACAAATCGCTTCCCCACACTATTTACTTTTTGGCTTAAGTTCAATAATTAACGGATTATTATCTACGGAAATACTTTTCAAGAGTGAATTGATTTCCTCGGGAATGTTCTTCAATTTCTCTTTGTTGGCGGTTACCTGATCCAAAAATTTTCTTGAGGAATAAAAAGTAAATAAATTTTCACCATCACTTGCGCCAAAATTAAAATTATCGAAACTGACGCCTCCAATACTATTGTCTGAGATTGAAAAGAAAGTACTTCCCACATCGGGAGAAATTTTTGAAACATCATAAAAACGGTCAGACGCCAGGTCGTAGATTAGCGAATAGGTGGCCTCGCTTCCGAAACTTTTCAACCTAACAAATAGCAATTGTTTAAATATATACACATGGCTCAATCCAAAAATAATTTTAGGATTGCTTTTCAAATAGGCAATCCTTTTTCCTTTAAAAATCGAATCCGTTTTGAATTCCTTTGGTAAAGAATTCTGACCTGGAAAGACAAAGTTGAAGCGTTTGGTTGCACCATCACGAGGGTTCAGACTATAAATATCATATTCATAGGGCCTAACAAATAAAATAGTTGAATCATTGCCTTGGGGATACAGAAAACTTTGGGCGGCATAAAGTATATCTCGACTGATCAAACTGGAACGAGTTTGATTATAGGGAAAAAGCTTGTTTTGAATTTTTCCCGCTTTTGTTAAAACAGTTTCATAAACTGTAGAATCTTTCATCCGAGGATCAGCAGCGTACTTAAAGCTTACAACACTTCTGTCTGAAAAGAAAAAAAGATTATCTGTTGATTGGAGCAGTTCTTTGGTTGAGCTAAGCTGCTTTCCATTCAAGTCAAACCGAACGGTAGAATAACGTAACTTGGGATTGGGTATATGAATGGTTTGCTCTAGATTATTATATGTGAACGCATAAATGGGTCGCATTTTAGAGTAACCCAGTTTAGTAGCACTGATCTTACTGTGAAATTTCCCATTTCTTTTAAAGATCAGAATTGAATTGGTTTCTTTATCCAAGATGATGAAGAAATCGCGGGTTACTTCCAACTGGTCAACATTATTAAATGATGAGGCGTTAAGTGTTTCCAGCGGAATGAATTTTATCCTTTCAAAAAAATCGGAAAAATTGCCACCCTCAGCATTATTTGGATCCAGCCGTAAGATTCTTTCGTTCTGGCCAAGGGCAGGAAAGCATAAAATGCCCAACAATATTACAACAATCGCTTTTTTCATCGTAGGGTTTTAAATCGTGTAGTTTGACTAATGTCGTTAAAAAGGTTTAACTTTGTACATTACTAAAATTGGATTTGATTTTTTTGTAAATCCTCTTATCGCAGTAGCATAGGCTTTGGAAAGTACACTATTACTAGGTGCTGTGAAGGAGGCGGGATCCAGTAAACTTATAAACTTCCCTTTACTTGAAGCTATTGGGTACTGGTAATCCTCAACATATGTGGAATCAGTGAAAGCTCTTCTGGTAGTTAACTCACCGCCAATTATTTTACCGCTTTTTTTAGAATAAAATAGGCCTAACTGTCCTTTCTTGGTACAGTTGAAGTAATAAATATCATCATTTCCCGCTAAGACCTCTCCTCTAAAAGAATAATATTCATGAGAATTTCTCAGTTCAACTAAATCGTCCACAGATATGTCTGGATTTTCTGCAATTTTTTTATTGAGCGTCTTTGCCGGAAAAGTTAATTTAAATCGCGGATCAGCAGAGAGGGTAATGGCATTTATCTCATAAGTCGTATCTGAAAATACGGGTGTATAAAAAACTTTTTCGCCACCCTGGGATAAATTCCGATCATAATAATATTTATTCTTGATCTTAACTTTTTGT
>JANXVH010000114.1 GCA_025351765.1 Pedobacter sp. | reverse complement strand
TGGGGGATAATCGACACAATTCCACTGATTCACGCTACTGGGGGTTTCTGCCAGAAGATCACGTGGTAGGTAAAGCACTTTTTATCTGGATGAGCTGGGATAAAGATGCATCTTTCCTTCATAAAATCAGGTGGGATAGATTGCTTAGAATGATAAAATAGGAGCTGCAACCAATCAATAATCTCCTGACGACTCAATTTGCAATCTCTTGTTGTAATGCTTCGCCTTTTATATTTATGATAGTATATCGTGGGTAACGCTGCTTGAATATGTCATCCATAATAAGTTCATTCATAGAACTAAACTGGTCAGTTCTAAATTACAGTAGTATTTACTAATTTTTGCTTTATTCCTGTATCCGCGCACATGCTCAACAACATGCAGGAATATGATAGTGCTTTGGAGCAATATTCCAAGCCATTAATTCAGCAAATAGGTTATACCAAAAAAGCGGATGGAACATTAGAGGTCACTAATCCCAGAGAAGTCGAAGCTTATTTTCGTTACCCTGACCTAACGGCGCAATGTGTTTTTTTAGCTCAAACCATACAGGAAACCATCAATCAGGATATGCCGGAAGAATTAGAGTTTATACAGCACTACGATGAATTGAAAATGGAGTTGCAGAACATAGTTGATATGCCGGATAAGGATATTAATTTGATGATCATGTTCTTACATCAAAACAAAGGGGTGTTTCCTAACAGGCGGCGCAAAGACTTTGCAAAATTGACAGAAGAAGAAATAGCCAGTATGGAAACTGCTTATACGGACATTTTTAACGGAAACATTAAATAATCATTTACTGGAGTTTAAACACCTTTAGCATTAATACAAACTAATTGCTTCATACCTTCTTATAGGTAATACAGTTTGACCAAATCATTGACGGATCGTGTATTTTATTCAACTACCCGATTCTATGATTTTAACAGGCCTGGCCTTAACAGTTGGTATTATTTGCTGGTTTGGGTTCCGTTATTGGTATATGAATAGCGAGAATTCAAACTCCTTGATAAGATGCTTACTAACAAGAAGTTCAAAGATTTCTTTCAAAAGAATGTAGCTGCCCTATAGCAGCAAAGCCAGGTCATGCCGGGCTTTGCTGTTATCATATTTTAAACATTTCCCAACTCCAATATTTGCCATACAAAACAAGATATAGTATAAAAAAGCGCAATTGGAATACTCACTAATAGTATTTTACCAACGCTATTTTGAGCGATATCCGGCATAGTTGTTTTAGTAATCAATGTTTTAACGGTAACACCACATCGGTACTGTTCAATATTATTGATACGTTTCTTAGGGATGCTAGAGCCCGTAAAGCTTACGCCCACTAACAACAAAGCCCGGCGTGGCCGGGCTTTGTGTTGCAATTATTTTTTGGTTATGCGATTATATATTTTATAGCCAATAGCCGTAAGGCCAGCTAATACTACTCCACCAATAAGTATAACTGCCCACCAGTATATTATAACGTCTGTAAAGTAATAGGTGATAGATCTTAATATATCTTTCAGTACATTACCTGTAAGCTGTTTATTGCCAATCAAATCGCCCCATCCAAAAGCATAGGTGATTAAAATCAGTATGCCAATATATATTAATAGGCTCTTTCCAAATAATTTCATAAGTTGTCTTTCTTTTTATCGTTTTTATGTGGGTCTTGTTGTTGAAATTGCTTATTCCAATCAGCAATTGAATATGTCTTCCCATTAGCATTTACCCCTGTAAAATTTCCTTTATCATCTGTAGTGAGTGACAACGAAAAGGTTGTAATAGGTCTATCTTTATTAGCCCCCTCCAAGCTGCTATAAGGGCTGCCGTCTTTAAACCCAATTCCTAAAAATGCAGATTGACCCGAAGGATCTGATATAAAAGCCTCGGTAGATGGATAATTATCTCCGGTAAGCTTGCCAGTAATTGACAAGGTATTGTCTTTTGAGGTAATTGATAAAGATGAAAATATATCTACAGCAGGAGTTCCTGGGGGTGTCAACGGATTCGCTGATGTCACATGGGCACCTATGCCAAAGTGCTTGCCGCCTCCATCTGTTGATGTTGTAAAAGATGATATTTCTTGCGTAGGCATTGCCCTACCTTCAAACGTCCCCTATAGAGCATGGGATTTTGAACTCCAAGCCTCTGCCGTTATAGAACTTTTATCAGTATCAAAATTCAATTTTTGTGTAACTCTGGCTATTGCATTGGCTGTACTATAGCCTCTATTATCTGCACTAAAACCTCCTCCAAAGTACTTATCAGGGTGAAATGCTCTAACAGTAATTGGATAAGGAATTTGACCACCTATGTCAATAAACCGTATAGGATTGTTGAATGCGTAGCTGTAAGGACTATAAAGAGTCATCTTTTCTGCCAGAGGATCTATAACATTCCACCTTCCAATCACCGGATCATAGAACCTTGCCCCATAATCATATTGCCCTAACTCATCCTATAACTCCTTTTTATTATAAAGATAATTATTTCCAGCATTTATTTGACGATGCACATTAAAGCCAAATGGATAATAATCCTCTTCACCAATTTTTCCGTTAGTTTGATCAAATGTTACACGATTATTTCCTAAATGATCGGTTAAGGTGTATTCATAGTTATAGGTGCTGCCGCTCCTTATAGCACGGCCTTCTTCTGTTTGTATAAAGTCAATGGTACCGTCTGTTTTATATTGGATCCCACCGATATAGTCCACAGAAACGCCGCTTACTATTTTTTTAGTTTGGTTCCGTCTGCGTCGTAAACATAACTAAGGCTTTTTCCTTGGATGCTGGCAGGCAGGTTAAACAGGTTGTAAGTAATGGTATTACCTGAACCATCAGATGTTGAAAATCCATTTTCCTTTGTGAATCGCGGAGCGACAATTTTTTCAATTTTATTATCCTTATTCATAACACTATAGAAAAATGTGGAAAACTAAAAATATTAGTACTATTGTATTTGTTAATCGTACATATATATTTGTAACCATGTATAATGTTACCTAACGTGGTTATGAAAGATAAATATTCGATAGATGAGTTTGCTAATTTAATCGGAAAAAGTAAAGATACCCTTAGACGATGGGATAATAGCGGAAAATTATCTGCTTTTAGGGAGCCCATGAGTAATTATAGATACTACAAATCAGAACAGCTTGCAATATTTCAAGATACATTACTTGCTAGTGAAAATCAAAATGCTACTACAATTGCCCCCAATGGTAACTATAATGTATTAGAATTGTTTGCTGGCGCTGGAGGGTTGGCAATCGGAATGGAAAAAGCGGGGTTAAAATGTGCAGCATTGAATGAAATCGATCATTGGGCAGCCGAAACACTTAGACAAAATAGGCCTAATTGGAATGTTGTAGAAGGAGACATCCGCAAATTATCTTTTAGACACTTAGCAGGTAAAGTCGATGTAGTAACTGGTGGTTTCCCCTGTCAAGCTTTCAGTTATGCTGGAAAGAGATTTGGTTTCGAGGATGCTAGAGGGACATTATTTTACGAGTTTGCCAGGATTGTAAAAGAAGTTAATCCTCCCATATGCATAGGTGAGAATGTTAGGGGATTGTTGAGTCATGATTCTGGGAAAACATTACAATCTATGATTGCTATTTTAGACGAGTTAGGTTACAGAGTTTTAGAACCTAGAGTTTTAAAAGCAGTGAATTTTAATGTTCCACAAAAGCGTGAAAGGCTGATATTAGTAGGAGTGCGGAAAGATATAGATGTAGATTTTGAATACCCTAGACCGTTCAAACGAATTTTTAATCTTGTAGACGCATTAAAAAAAGGTGACCTATTTGACTGTGATGTTCCAGATTCGCCTGGCACGAAATACCCTGTATCGAAAAAGAGGATCCTTGACTTGATACCTCCTGGGGGATACTGGAGAGACTTGCCACTTGATCTCCAAAAGGAATATATGCAAAAAAGCTTTTACCTAGGTGGTGGAAAGACCGGGATGGCTAGAAGGATTAGTTGGAATGAACCATCATTGACACTTACTTGTAGTCCTGCGCAAAAACAGACTGAACGTTGTCATCCAGATGAAACTCGTCCATTTACCATTAGAGAATACGCTCGTATTCAAACTTTCCCAGATGATTGGCAGTTTGCTGGCCCTGTTTCTGCTCAGTATAAGCAAATAGGAAATGCTGTGCCTGTTAATTTAGCAAAAGAAATAGGATTGTCGATTGTAAGTTTTTTAAATAAAATCAAAGCAGATAAAAATCTTTTGATAAGCGCTTAGGACTATTTGAAATCAAAAAGAGTGGACGCTTTAATTTCAATTGCTAATTTCTCAACACCTACATTAATTAGGTCTTGGTTATCAAGATTACTGATAACTTTTTGTAGCGCATCCACCAATCCATTATAAAAATCTGGAAATCCAGTAACTCTTTCCCAAAATTCCTTACCAACAATAACGGGATGTGATTTGTCTATAACTTTGTAATGCATACTGAGTTCATCATTTTCTCCGTACAAGACGCCAACCATGAAATCTGTATTATTTATGTTTTTTAAAGCCTTATTAGTACGGGCTAAGTTTATAGTATCAGTAAATTTTTTAATCAGTGGTTTCACATCCTCAGAATTAATTGTATTTGGCCCTGATTTAAGCTGACACCACTTTTTTCTATTATCAACTTTATCAATAAACTCGATATCCATACCCTTAATTAGTGAGCCGTCAGCAATTTTCAAATCAACAAACATATCTTGAATTCGTGTACCAAAGGATGTGTTTATAGATGTTCCTAAAACTCTCGGATAGTATAAGGCTTTTGCAACACCAATTGGAGTGTAGTCATTTTCTAACACTTTGGATATATACTTTACTACAATTGGATTTATTTTATAATTCTTAAGTTTCGAATTTGCATTGATAGATGCTGAGATGTGATTTTCAAAAATATAAACCCTGAAATATTCAACAATTTCGGTTAATAATTCATCTTTATTTCTATTATCCATGCATTATATTTTGCTGCTAATGTAAGAATTAAATTTAAAAGAAAATTTCCCTGCAAATTATCCAATGAGTAAAGCGCAATGATTATTGCTAAAGTAGGCAGAAGGGGATAAATATTTACACCTGCATTGTGTTTCCTGTAACCATACTATCTTATTCTGTTACTTTTAATTCGTGCGCTTTAACCTTATATTGCTGCCCAATCTAATATGGTAATGGATAAAAAGACAGAACGTATAGCAATCCTTATTGATGGCGATAATGCACAAGCTAGTTTGCTAAAAGCAACTTTGGAAGAAGTAGCAAAATATGGAAAAGTGACCATTAGGAGGATTTATGGTGACTGGACGCAAAACAACATGAACAGCTGGAAGGATTTATTAAATGAACTGTCTTTTACACCTATCCAAAAATTTAGTTATACATCAGGCAAAAACTCCACAGATGGGGCTTTAATAATAGACGCTATGGATATTCTTCATAGCAAAATTGTAGACGGGTTTTGTATCGTGTCTAGTGACAGTGATTATACCGGCCTAGCTAAACGGATTAGGGAAGAGGGGGTTTTTGTTATGGGGATAGGACAAAAGAAAACACCTATGGCTTTTGTTCAATCTTGTGAAATTTTCACGTTCACAGAAAATATTGTTCAGGAGGTTACTATCGCAGATCAAGTTGTTGCGGCACCTACTAAGAGAAGGTCTAAACCGACTACCGCCGTTGCTGCTGTATCCAAATTTCCAAAAGTAGACATCGCTCTAATCGATAAGGCATATTTTATGGCTAGTCCTGAAGATTCAGGGATATTGGTATCAATTTTAGGAACCAATCTCAGAAAGATTGAACCAAGTTTTGATGCAAGGGCACACGGATTTCAAACGCTTACAAAATTACTGGAAAGCCTCAATAAATATGAAGTCTACAAGGATGCTAAAACTGGCTTAAGCCATTCCATTGTTAGACGGAAATTAAAAGCTTAATTTTCAGAATACGGTATAACTTTTTGCAACTATACCCCCCGGGAAAGATTGGGTATTGGCCAACTTCAAATCTAATGGTTGTTCAAGGCCATTGAAAATCGCTATTCCCTTTCCCAATACCACAGGGTGCGTAACTAACAGGTACTCGTCTATAAGCCCTGTCTTTATCAGGTTTTGCATAAATCCTGCGCCTCCAATTGCCCAGATAGCTTTGCCAGGTTGGGATTTGAGCTTCTTTATTTCTTCAGCAAGGTCGCCGTCAAAAACCATAGCCTCCGACCAGGAAGCATAGGCAGGCGATTGGTCTACTTTTGTTGAGGAAACTTTAAATCCTTTTTGAGTAAAGACTCCTTTAGGAATTTCGTTCATCGGTGGCGCAAAAGGACCAGGGGCAGTAGGCCAGTAGGGAGACATTTCCTCAAAAGATTTACGACCCATTGTGATCAGGTCTGCTTCCCACATTCGCTCAACGAGCCAGGCCCTTGAAGTTTCATCCGACGACTTAAAAATCCAATCTTTCTCTCCATTAACACCGCAAACAAAACCGTCTAAGGTAATCGACATCTTCATTATTAACTTGCGCATAATTCAATAGGTTGTTTCTCAAAGTTAATATACTATCTTAGGAATATAAGGGGCTAAAAGCGACATTTTAACGTGCTGAATGCGGAATTTATATCACTAATATTTTGTACGTGCGTGTAAAAAACAATAAAATGAATTAAAAATTGGGCATAATACTCTACGCAAAGGCTTTCTTCGATATGACAAGCATAAAATCGGTGTTTGATGGGTGTCTGATAGCTTTACCCGGTTGGTATTCACCCAGAATATACCCCTAGAATATTTGTTCTCTATTAGAAAACCTTTTATATTTGTTTTCTAATAAAAAACTAATTACATGTTCTATATCGTCAATAAAAACACTCTTGGTTTTGCAGATTGGTGATAAGATTGTTTTTCTTTATAAAACTATACAAATCAATGGTTTGACACGCACAAGGAATATGATAAAATTGATGTAACAACAATTAAATTCAAATTATAGGGACGGAATTGCAAATCATTAAGACAAAAATACAGTACGAAGAATTATTGGAGTGGGTTGACCTACAATTTGATTTAGCTGTTACACCAGAAAGTAAAGCTGGTAAAAAATTACAAGTCGCACTTTTGCAGATCAAGCAATACGAAGACACATACCATAATATTCCTAATTTTAATTCTTTAAGGTAAGAGAACTGCAATTTACATATGTCAAACACCACTAATTTAAGTCCGAAACACCTGTTAGTCGCCCTTTCGGTCGTCCTAATCTGGGGAATTAACTTTATCGCTATCCATGTCGGACTAAAAGGTTTTCCTCCTTTTCTGTTGTGCGCCGTTCGGTTCGGACTTGCAGCCATACCCTGGGTTTTCATTTTACCAAAGCCTAAATCTCCAATTAAGCTAATTGTAGCATACGGCATCTTCACCTTTACCTTGCAGTTTGGCTTTCTCTTTAGTGGAATTCATCTGGGACTATCGTCCGGACTTGCCTCCTTAATCCTTCAAATTCAGGTCTTCTTTTCTATTGGCCTGGCTTTTTTCTTCTTCAAGGACAAGCCAAGTCGCTGGAAAATTTATGGTTCTTTGATATCCTTTATTGGGATTGGCATAGTTGCGTCTAATGTGCCTGGGGGAAGTACATTTATTGGTTTTTTATTTACCTTACTCGCCGCTTTATCATGGGCTTTCGGAAACATATACACTAAGAAAGTTAATGCAGATTCGCCTCTTTCCCTCGTAGTCTGGGGAAACCTCATGGCTTTTCCATTTATGGTCATTGCCTCGTTGGTATTTGACGGTCCGGTATTAATTCAAAGCTCACTGCAAAATATCTCCTGGCCAACAGTAGGTGCCATTATTTACATCGTATACATATCTACACATGTAGGCTACGGTGCCTGGGGATTTTTACTCAAGTCTTATCCCACATCTATGGTTGTTCCTTTTACGCTTCTGATCCCTGTAGTAGGCTTTTTAAGTTCGGCAATATTTTTAGGCGAAGATTTATCAACCTGGAAGCTCTTAGCCTCTTTATTTATTATGGGTGGAGTGGTATTCAATCTGCTTGAACCACAGATAAGACAAATCTTAAGGCCTACTAAGGCAAAGAAAGCGCACTAAGCAAACACAATAGTTGCAAAAATTTAGGCAATAAAACCCCGCCGGGTATTAATACGTCAATGAACTTCCATTACCGGCTATCGCAGTTGGCAACTTTACTAAATTTGTTGACCAATTAAAAAATTGAGATCGGAACACTTGCCTATTAATTTCAGCTGATCCAGCAAAGGCAGAGAACGCGTTACGTCAGTATCCTACCTCCAGCCGATGCTACGAATACTTGATCCGTACTATGGTTCAGGATAGTCTATTAAAAGCTTTTCAATTTTATCCAGCAGATCTGACATTTCAAACGGCTTAGCTAGGAAATCATCAGCCCCGCAATCCATAGCCGATTGCATAATTTGCCTGCTTGCAGAAATCATCATTACCGGTAACTTACAGGTTTTGGGGTCTGCTTTTAGTGTTTTGCAAATATCCATGCCATTCAGCCCAGACATCCAGATATCCAATAATAAAAGATCTGGATTTTCAAGTATTTTATTTGGTACTTCGCTGCCATCTCTTGTATAAATTACTTCGTATCCCATAGCGGCTAACATTATACTGATGGAGTCTACAATCGCCTCGTCATCATCAGCTATTAATATCTTTTTTTTCATGATCTAC
>JANXVH010000150.1 GCA_025351765.1 Pedobacter sp. | reverse complement strand
CTTTTATACCAACTTTTGGGAGTAATGCGCCTTTTCTTGACTGTATTTCATTTTTGGCGATCTCGATTTCCTGCATAGTGATCATCAACTCCTGATTATTTTTAAGCGCTGTATCAATCAGGGTAACCAGATTTTTGTCGATAAATAATTTTTGCCACTGTCCCGCCGCGGTGTTGGTGCTGTCTTTGTCCAAACCGAAGGATTCAGGAACTGACCTGTTCTCACTGCGTTGGGTAATCTGCGGAATCTTGCAGCTTACAACCGCCAGACATATGCCAAGCGGTATAATATATCGATTTAACTTGAGTTTATACATTGTGATCGATTTCTTCGGTTAATGGATTTTCATCCTCATTTTTAACAATGATATGTTTTTCTGATATTTTTGCGAATATGTAATACAGGCCTGGAATAATTATAACCCCAAAAAGAGTACCTATTAACATCCCTCCTGCAGCCGCAGACCCGATGGTACGGTTCCCTGTTGCTCCCGGCCCTGATGCGAAAACTAAGGGGATCAAACCGGCTATAAATGCAAAGGACGTCATAAGGATCGGACGGAACCTTACTGCCGAACCTTCAATAGCAGCTTTTAAAACGGAATCTCCTGCTCTGTGCCGCTGCACGGCAAATTCTACTATCAGCACGGCATTCTTACCCAATAAGCCAATCAGCATGACCATAGCTACCTGTGCGTAAATGTTATTTTCCAACCCACATATTTTAAGCAGCAAGAATGCTCCAAAAATTCCCGCAGGAAGCGAAAGAATTACTGCAAAAGGAAGCAGGAAGCTTTCATATTGCGCAGCCAAAATTAGGTATACAAAGGCAAGACAGATGAGGAATATATATATTGCTTCGTTTCCACGGGCAACCTCGTCTGCAGAAATTCCTGCCCAGTCGATACCAAATCCTCTTGGAAGTGCTTTTTTAGCCACTTCGGCAACGGCTTCAATAGCAGAGCCACTGCTATGTCCTGGTGCTGATGAACCGCTGATTTCTGAAGCATTATACATGTTGTGTCTTGTGATTTCAGATAAGCCATACACTTTTTCCAATTTCATAAAAGCAGAAAACGGCACCATTTCGTCCCGGTTGTTCTTAACGTAAAGCTTCAAGATATCGGCTGGCAGGGCACGGTATTGAGGCAATGCCTGAACCATTACTTTGTACTGCCTATCAAATTTGATAAAACTGGTTTCATAATTACTACCAACCAAGGTAGAAAGTGTATTCATTGCATTGTCTATGCTTACGCCTTTTTGCTGGGCAATATCGTTGTCTATTTTAAGCATGTATTGGGGGAAACTCGCGCTATAAAATGTAAATACCGATGAAAGTTCTGGACGTTTGTTTAGTTCTTTTACAAAATCTCTGCTTACGGTTTCCATTTTTTTGTAGTCTCCTGAACCTGCTTTGTCTAATAGACGCAATTCAAATCCGCCAGCGGCACCATAACCCGGCACTGCTGGTGGCTGGAAAAATTCGATAGTTGCACCCTGGATATCTTTAGATTTCTCTTCCAGTTCTGTCATGATCTCACCTACAGAATTTTTCCGGTCTTCCCAGCTTTTTAAGTTGATTAAACAGGTTCCAGAGTTTGCTCCTGTTCCTTCCGTAAGGATTTCATACCCTGCAAGTGATGAAACTGATTTGACACCATCAATTTTTTCAGCAATTTTCTGCAGCTTTTGTGCAATTTGATTTGTGCGTTCCAATGTTGAACCGGGCGGCGTCTGGATAACTGCATAAAACATCCCCTGGTCTTCATTTGGAATAAATCCTGAAGGCAGAATGCTGTTTAACCCGCCGATGCCAACGCAAAATACAATCAGCATCATAAAAGTGACCGATCTTTTGTTTACAATCTTGCCTAGCAATCCTTGGTAACTTCCAGAAATTCTGTTGAACCAATTGTTGAAACCATCAAGAATTTTATTCATTGCGGTTTTCTTTCTTGCTACCCCATGGTTGTTTTTTAGCATGATCGCACATAGGGCAGGCGTAAGTGTTAACGCAATAATCCCTGAAAGTACAATGGCTGTTGCCATGGTAATAGAGAACTGCCTGTAGAAAATCCCAACAGGACCAGACATGAACGCCACCGGGATAAATACCGCTGTCATCACAAATGTAATGGCTATAATTGCTCCGCTGATTTCATGCATGGCTTCCTGGGTGGCCAATAATGGCGACAGGTTTTTTTCTTCCATTTTAGCATGCACTGCCTCTACGACGACAATGGCATTGTCGACCACAATACCAATCGCCAGCACAAGTGCGAACAGCGAAATTAGATTCAGTGTGATTCCGAAAAATGACATCACTGCGAAAGTTCCTATAAGCGATACCGGTACTGCTATGGCAGGAATCAACGTAGAACGCCAGTCACCAAGGAATAGGAATACCACAATTCCAACAAGAACAAAAGCTTCTATAAGCGTATGGATTACTTTTTCAATAGAAGCATCCAGAAATTTTGAAACATCATAACTTATTTCATAATCCACACCTTTTGGGAAGGAGTTGGATTTGATCTCTGCAAGTTTGGCTTTAACATCTTTAATGACTTGGCTTGCATTACTTCCATAAGACTGTTTTAATACAATTGCAGCAGAAGGACGTCCGTTCAGGTTGGAGTAGATATCGTAAAACGAACTTCCAAATTCAATATCAGCCACGTCTTTCAAGCGAAGCAATTCTCCATCTTTGCTCGATTTCAGAATGATGTTCTCGTATCCGTCTTTGGTGCTGAAACGCCCCGGATACTTCAAAACATATTCAAACGCTTCAGAACGTTTTCCAGAGCTTTCTCCAGTTTTACCAGGAGAGGCTTCAAGGCTTTGCTCGTCAAGTGCTTTGAGAACTTCATCAGCTGAGATTTTATAGGCAAGCATGCGGTCTGGTCTAAGCCAGATTCTCATCGCATATTCACGGTTTCCAAGAATATCCGCATCTCCAACACCATCCACCCTTTTTAATTCTGAAAGGATGTTGATATCTGCAAAATTGAATAAGAATTTCTCATCCATTTTTGGATCCTTGCTGTATAAGTTAATGTAAAGCAACATGCTTGATTCTTCACGTGTGATTTTTACACCTTCACGTACCACAAGCGGCGGTAGTTTATTTACTACGGAAGCCACTCTGTTCTGAACATTGATGGATGCCTGATTTGGATCTGTTCCAAGATTGAAAACAACCTGAATTGAAGCCTCGCCGTCGTTTCCAGCTTCAGAAGCCATATATTTCATTCCTGGCACACCATTGATAGCACGTTCAAGTGGGATAAGTACCGCTTTGGTCATCAGTTCTCCATTGGCACCAGGATATTCTGCGGTGATGTTCACCTTTGGCGGTGAGATGGAAGGGAATTGTGTTACCGGTAGCTTTGTCATGGCCAGCGCACCCAGAAAAATAATTATGAGCGAGATGACTATAGACAGTACGGGTCTATGTATGAATTTATTAAACATTTGTTCTTTGTTTTATGTGTCGACTACTCAGCGTTTAATTTCAGTTCGGAAATGGCCTGTTTTGGCGCCACGAATTTGAATTTGATTTTGTCGTCGTCTTTTACGTTTTGCACACCTTCCAGAAGAATTTTATCAGTGGCGCTAAGTCCGCTTCCTACAACGTATAAGTCGGGCATTTCACTGCTGATGGTGATGTTTTTAGAGTGCACCTCATTATTGTTTCCTACAACAAAAACGTAGATTTTATCCTGGATTTCATAGGTCGCTTTTTGCGGAATAATCAGTGCATTTTTAAGCGGCACTGTCATTTGTACTTTTCCGGTTTCGCCATTTTTAAGCAATTTGTCTGGGTTTGGAAATTTAGCGCGAAAAGCAATATTTCCAGTTTCACTGTCAAACTCACTTTCGATGGTTTCTACATCACCTTTTTGATTAAGGGGCTCATTGTTGGCTAAAAGCAATCCTACCTTTTTGCTTCCGCGGTCTTTAACGTCAGTTTCATAATTCAGGTATTCGGGTTCAGAAACGTTGAAGTAGGCAAAAACCTGGCTATTATCTGAAAGCGTTGTTAACAAATCGCCTTCATCTATCAGGCTTCCAGGTTTTTTGGGGATACGGTCAATGGTTCCGTCAAATGGAGCTTTGATTACCGTGGCTGTTAAATGGAATTTTGCCATTGCCATTTCCGCTTTTGCACCATCTAGTTTTGCTCTTGCCATCGCCAATTCATTTTTTGAAACGATATTTTTATCAGACAATAATTTGGTGTTCTGGAGTTCTATTTCGGCAGATTTTACTTCGGCTTCCGCTTTTTGAGATTCGGCCTCATACATTTTTGGTACAATACGGAACAATACTTGTCCGGCTTTTACAGACTGACCTTCATCTACATAAATGTTTTGAAGGAAGCCTTTTTCAAGTGCCCTTATTTCTATATTTCGAACAGATTTGATCTGTGAAACATACTCTTTGGTGATGGATGTGTCAATTACCAGCGGACTGGTTACAGTGTAGTTTTGGGCCTCTTCTTTTACTTCTTTTTTAGATGTACAGCTTGTATGGCACAATATGGCGCACAAACCCGCGAGCATTACTATTTTTTTCATAATATAAAATGGTTTATTAAGCGATTTGATGACTGGGGATCTGGATTTTCTATTGGATTCGAAAATCAGTTACGCGATATAGACCACAACTATACAGGAAAAGAATAATTTCTAATTACGCCTTACAGGCTTGGTATGATCTAAACTAAGTTAACTGAAGAATAGTTGGATCATATCCGCAAAGACCTCTGCAGAATGTATTTATTGGAGGAAGTATGTAATAACTGCCTGTCGAATGGAAAGAGGCTTTTTAGATGACGGCAAAAAATAATAAAGAAAGATACGTAAGCAAGTGTGATGAAGAAATTACTGATCAATACGTATTTCCTTGCAAATACCAGATCTTCATCATCATCTTCAACGCTAAGGAAATCTTCTTTCTTTTCGCTAAAGGTACTGTTATTAATGAAGAGAGGTTTCAGATTTGCAACTTCGGGATGAAGCAACTGCTTTTTATTTATTTCCTGGGCTACAGTAAAATGGTGAGTGTCATAATGTAATTTTGTATAAATGGAATCATATCCTTTCAACAGAAAGAAGCACAAGGAAAGAAATAATACAGCGATAACCTTCATATCCAATGCCAAAAGTACTACCACCTTTGGTAGAAACTGTGCTATTAACATACTTTAACAGTCATTTTTTTGTCAATAGTTTTAAAATCAATGCTTTTTAGTCGTCCTAAAGAGCGCCTACGAGGGTTTTTATCTGCCTGAGCCAATACGCCTTTATTATGGGTTCGTATATTTGGTATGCTTTAGTGAGCTGTTTTGGCTTGTCTAGCTATCATTTAGATATACCAAGGATACCGAACCGATAGCCGACGGATACGGAACGGATAACCGACGGTACTACCCAGACCGAAGGCAGGTACTACCCAGGCCGAAGGCAGACTAAAGATTGGTAGTTGCGTTTTCTTCTTTAGCCAGTGCGATCATTACTTGGAAGATTATATCCCTTCGCCATGTGCTTTCCCATTTCTTTATAAAGTTCAGGATCGGTCGGTGTAAAACTGGCTAGTCCATCTACATATCTATTAAACATGCAAAAAGCCGCTGCAATTAATACAGTGTCATGAATTTCCTTATCTGAAGCTCCTTCTTGCCTGGCACGGTCAATATCTTCTGGTTTAACCTCTTTACCTAATATTTGTACTTTTCCGGCAATGTGTAGTAAAGCCTTCATTTTCTCACTAACATTGGCTTGCTCTACATCTTGTAGTACCTCATCAACAATTCCTTCTTCCTCACCGTATAAACATCGGGCGGCAGCGGCGTGACTGCTCATACAAAAAAAGCAGTCGTTGCGTTTTGATACATGTGCGGCAATCAATTCCCTATCGGCTTCTGAAAGGGGAGACTCACCTCTTAAAAGCTCCTGTGCTAGGGCGTATAAATGTTTTCCTGTTTCTGGTCTGAACATAACCAGTGATCTGATTCCCGGAACACCTTCGGGTACGTTTATATGTGCCATATTACTAATTTAAATTGTTAGTTCTTTTTTATCTTTAACAAAAAGGACTACCACAAAGCCGATAAGGAATACAACAGAGAAAATAAATATTGCGTTTCCATAACCTCCAAGTGATGATACCAAAACACCAATGAACAGCACTGCACTGCCGGTAAATAACCTTCCGATGTTAAAGCAGAACCCGGTGGCAGTAGCACGTATGCCGGTATGAAAGAGCTGGGGGATATAAGCAGATAATACGCCCTGACTTACGCCAAAGAATATGGCCAGCAGGCCAATCTCTGCAAAAATTATCGGGTTAAATGTTTTGTTGGTTTTAAATAGTACAAATGCCATAACAGAGCAAACCGCAAAACAGAGCAACATTGATTTTCTAAGCCCAAGCAAGTTAACGAGCCATCCCGAGAAGAATCCGCCTGCCAGTCCGCCCATTCCCATGCACATCATGCTTAATCCTCGCTCCTTCGGCGCATCAGTGCTAATAAGGCTTTGAACCCAAGTGGGTAGCCAAGAAAATATAGCCCACAATCCGATGAGCATGGTACCAAACATTAAAGACCCGATCAAAAGTTCTTTACGGTTTTCTTTAGAGTACCAGAGTGAATTTGTAATGCTTGTTTTTTGCTGTTTATGCTCTAGCCATTTATCAGATTCTTTTAGCATCCAGGTACCGGCAATGGCCAATATAACAGGCACTACTCCAATGAAAAAACCTTCTCGCCAAGAAGAAACGATGAAGTTGATCAGTCCTGCCGAAAAGATACCTACAGGAAATGCAATGGAGATTATTCCGATTACAACTGCCTTACTTTTTTGCGGCCATACCTCACTTAACAGCGTAAATGAAACTACTAATACACCCCCTACACCAAAACCGCTCATAAACCGGCAAACCACTACGCCTGTCCATTGTGGCATTAGGCCCGTTAGGAATGTGAATATGCCATAGCATGCTATTGAGTATAGCAGTGCGCGTTTCCTGCCAATCTTATCGCTAATCAACCCCCAACTGAAACCGCCAAATGCCCAACCAAATATGAATAACGCGTTGATGAATCCACTTATGCTGTTTAACTCTTCTGTATGAAGATTCCCCTGTAAGTCTTTCACAACAACTGGAAGGTAAACAGACATTAGCGTAGAGACTGTCCCGCCCAGCGCGCTGCTAGCAAAGCACAATATGAATAAAATGCTGAGGTAAGTATTGCTTAGTTTTATTGTGCTCATGATTTGCTTATTTTAGAGGACTGTCAAATAACAACGCTACATAATATACTGCACCCACAGCAGGAGATCCGTATGCCTGGGAAACGTATTTATTGAAGATATTGCTGCCCCCCAGTTTAATGGTTGTATTGATGGAAGGTATTTTTTTGTTGATCTGAGCATCTACCATTGAATAGGCTTTTATGCGACCTGGCCTTACGCCATTAAATGTGCCATACCAGTCGAATGCGCTTTGCCAGTGCCAAGCTAAATTGAATCCAATATTGTTGAAAGCATTTGAATTGCCAAAAGTGGCATTGGTACTGTATTCAGGTGTGTTGAATTGTGCAACGTTATTCTTGTTTGCGCTGCCAAGGTTAAAGTCAGACCAGGTTGCGTTACCTCCCAATACATAGCCTCCATTAAATAAATAGGTTAGCCCGGCACTTACTCCCTGCGCCGATACTTTGTCTTGCGCATTGGTGTAAAGCTGGAAAGCACTCACGGTACGGGCTGCAACTTCCGCGGCTGCCACGGGATTGATTTTTCCATCAGTTCCCAATACGTTGCTCGTTGGTCTTATGACTACTGTATTTAGTAGAAAATTGGTGTAAGAGCTGTGGTAATAGTTTAGGTCTACCAGGAATTTTTCATTAATCAGGCTTTTGTAGCCCACCTCAAAAGCTTTCTGCTGCTCGGGCTTTACATAGGCTACGTTTGATTTAACAAGCAAATCTTTATTTTGGTTGATGGCGTTTGGAGGAGTGGTACCACCACCAATTGCTGCACCAACAGCAGGGCCGAAGATATTAACAGATGCAGCAGTAAATGAGTTCTCGTAAACATTAAGACCGGCACTGTTACTAGGGGCTCCGCCAAGAATGGTAATGGGGCCTACGTTCAAATGAATGAACTGATCAACAGGTGTAGGGTTTCTAAAGCCGGTTTGGTACGAGGCTCTGAAATTGTGAATTTTATTAACCGTATATACACCAGAGAAACGAGGGGTAACACTGCCTTTAAAGTTTTCATTCTTATCGTAACGGATAGAGGCGCTTAGCTTTAGTTTATCGTCCAGTAATTTTTTACCAGTTTGTAAAAAGGCACCGTATTCTTTGATCCCTATTTTGTTGGTTTTATCATCAAACAAACTTCCGTTAGTAAACATCTTATAATTTCGGAAGCTGCCCCCTGCAAGTAATTCTACTACTTTTACCGCGCTTGAGAAATCATACTGAGCATCCGTATGGTAGAATTTACTGTTGCTGAACACTCCTGCGCCGCTTAATCCGTAATTATGGATAGAGGCATTTTTGGATTTTTCAAAAGCATCAGAACCCGGTAAGAACCTGCCCTGATCAGCAAACGTACGGGCGGTAGTAGGGTTGTTTCCAGCAACTCCAGGCCTTGTTCCGTTAAAAGCAGCGGCATATCTTGCAAACCAGGTGTCATCTGCCAGACTTGGTGCCACTGTATTTCCGCTAAGGTTCTTTACCCAATCGCGGTTAATAAATTGTGCCAGGGAACGGGTATTGTAAGAATCATGAGAATTTTCTGTAACTAGATAGCTTCGCACAAAGAAGTTGCTGCCTTTTAGTTCCAATCTATGGTTTTGTAGAACAAAATTGTTAAGGTCAAATCGGCTGCTTCCAGTATAGCTGGCAGTACCTACTCCATAATTGTATTGATAAATAGCTTCTAATCCGCTGGAAATTCGGTAATGCAACGCGCCGTTTAGCTTCAAACTGTAAACATTGTAGTTCATCAGGTTTTGTTCTTCATAACCGGTGCGCGATACTACTCCTATACCTGGTAGGTTTCTGGAAACCTCATCTCCATATATATTAAGACCATCTTTTGCCGGGTTATTTGGCCCACGCAATTCAGGTGCCGTTATTGAACTTATATCTGTATAATCATTTGCATACCAATCTACCCCTTGTAGATAAGAAGCATTTATTTTAATTGCAAGGCGGTCATTAAATGCATGCGCATATCTTAAAGCAAAATCATCCAGTTCTTTTGATCCGCCCTGGTTTGATCCAAGATGGTTAACACCGGTCTTTAGCTGATAGGATAGACCTTTATATGTAAAAGGATCCTTTGTTTTGATGTTAAGCAGTCCGTTGAAGGCAACCGGCCCGTAAAGCGCTGAAGCTGCTCCAGGAATAACCTCGGCAGACTCTATATCAAGATCTGAGGCACCAAAAAGATTTCCAACTGAGAAGTTCAATCCGGGAGTTTGATTGTCTATGCCATCAACCAGTTGGAGAAACCTGGAGTTTCCGGTAGTATTAAACCCCCGCGTATTTACCTGTTTGTAAGTAACACTACTAGTTACAGCTTCCATTCCTTTTAAACTCTGCAAACCGTCGTAATACGTAAATGAAGGATTCTCCTTAATAGTTTTGAGTGACATTTTTTCAATGCTCACCGGCGACTGCAGGATGCTCTGACTTACACGTGCTGCGGAAGTTACAACTTCATTAAGCATAACAGCCTGGGGATTTAGAGAAACAACGGGGGCAACTTGTCCTGGCGATGATATTTCAATTTCTTTGGTTTCGAATCCTAATGCGGAGATGATAAGCGTAATTGGGAGTTTTCCATTGTAGTTTAAGGTAAATGTTCCCGTGCTGTTTGTAGTGGTACCTGCAATTTTGTTTTTTACCTTTACGCTGGCACTTACGATAGCTGCACTATTATCTGTGGATTTTACGGATCCTGTTATTTTATTTTCTTGGGCTAGGAGATCGATGGAGCAGAGCAGTAATACAAAAAGTAATACTTTTTTCATAATGTTTGATTGGGTTAGTTTATATGATTAATTATTTTTTAAGGTGGTCATAGCCTTGGGGTAACCGGGTATACCCGTGATTAACTAATCTGTCTGCTAGAACATTGTAATATGCTGGTTCTGAAGGTAATGAGGTGCCTAGTCCGTCCACATAACGATTATATAAACAGAACAGCGCTGCAATAAGCACGGTGTCATGTATCTCTATGTCAGTTGCGCCAGCCTCCCGGGCATTGTTTATTTGCCCTTCAGTTACTTGTTTTCCACCTTTTCCAGTTGCGGTTGCAATATGAAGAAGTGCCTTCATTTTTTCACTTACAGGTGCGGTATCAATATTTTCTTTAACTTTTTGCGAAGTGTTGGATTCTCCTGCAAGTAAGTCAGCCGCTGCGGTATGGGCAGTAGTGCAAAAAGCACATTCATTATCGTGAGATACTACTGTAGCAATGAGCTCCCGATCTGCTTCTGATAAAGTAGATGAGCCTCTTAATAGAAATTGAGTAAGATCGCGGATAGGCTTAGCGGTATTTTTACTAAATTCAAGCAAGCCGGTTATTCCCGGAAGATGGTCTTGAAGTGTTATATATGGCATATATAGTGGTGTAGGTTTAATTTGGCTCTTCTAAAATAGAATATCTTATTGAAGGATCAAAATCATTTCCTAAAAAATAGATGATCTAACTTAAACGAGACAATAAACTGAAAAGTGCTTGAATGGAATGAAATATTGGTTTTTTAAATTACCTTAGTGTTCCTAAATTTAAGAACACATGAAAAAAACATTTATCGCTGTTGCAGCTCTGATGCTGTTAGGTACAGTATCATTTGCACAGCATGCCAATACGCTAACAAAAAAAGAAAAGAAAGCAGGCTGGAAATTATTATTTGATGGGAAAACCACTAAAGGATGGCATACTTACCTGCGTGATACCGTTGGTTCAAAGTGGCAGGTTGCTGATGGTGCGATCATGTTCGATCAAACTAAGCCAAGTAACGGCGGTGGCGACTTGGTTACTAACCAGATTTATGAGAACTATGAGCTTAATCTGGAATGGAAAGTAGCCAAAGGTAGTAACAGTGGTTTGATCTTTGATATTCAGGAAGACCGTAAATATGGAGCAACCTATACAACAGGTCCTGAAATGCAGGTTTTGGATAACATTGGTGCAGATGATAACAAAAAGGAAAATCACCTTGCAGGTTGTCTTTACGACATGGCCGGAGACGCTTCAGTTTCAAAGCCTAAACCAGTAGGAGAGTGGAATAAGGTTAGATTGATACAAAATAAAGGTCACCTTACTTTTTATTTGAATGCCATTAAAACATTTGAAGGACAAATAGGAAGCGACGAATGGAATAAATTGGTAGCTAACAGCAAATTTAAGGATAAATATTTTTCTGATTTTGCTAAAGTTGCTAAAGGGAAAATCGCTTTACAGGAACATCCAGGTTCAAGCTATTGGAGAAATATCAAGATTCGTACTTTATAGTATAGTATTTAAAAATAAGTCATTTGCTGCGGCAGTGATGATTAAGCAAATGCCTAATCATCACTGCCGCATTTTTTTAGGACGTTGTCGTATCCAGCCCCTTAAATTGTCGCTGCAGCACTTAGTCAATCTGAATGTGAGCTCTTAATTTTGTAAATTGAAATTAAAACCAAAGACCATGACAAAAAAAAGCACAAAAGTAATTTACTGGATAAGTACGAGCCTGCTTGCCTTATTTATCTTGCCGGGTATTTTTTTTATAAACAGCCCTATGGCGCAAGAAGGGATGACTCACATGCAAATTCCCCAGTGGCTGGGCACAACGGTTGGAATAGGACAATTTATAGGTGGTTTGATATTGATCATTCCTAAACTCCCAATCAGACTTAAAGAATGGGGATATACTGCTATTGGTATTGTTTACATTAGCGCATTTATTGGGCATATTTATTTGGATGGAATAGGAAGGGACGCAATCACAGCGGCGATATTATTTACTGTTTTATTGATCTCTTACATTACTTATCATAAGATTTATGGCTATCAGAGACATGTCACAGTATAGTAAAAGACTTAAATTTTGTATTTTGTTTTGTAACAATTTCGTATATTTGTTATAGTTTTAAATATCATTATTAAACAAAACCCATCTATTTGACGCAAACTTACCTAATAAAGTATAAACACACAGAGTTACAAAAACAGATTCTATGAGAAAATACATTTTAGGCGGAGCAGGTGTTCTTTTACTCACTTTTTCGCTATTTACTTTAAGCTGGAAGTCTCCTATCGAGACAAGCCCAATAGTGCGTACTGCATCTGAAGATTCGTTATATAACAAATATGTAACAGATTTATATGATTCTGTTCATTTGGCGAGTTCAGGATTAAGCAGGGTTGTATTCGAGAAAGCCATTACTGGTTATTTTAATTTGAAGATGGATGGCAAAGTTTCCAATTCAAAATCTGTGATCAGTATTGCAGATATGGATCAGGCGAGTTCGTCAAAAAGACTTTGGATTATAGACCTCGACAAGAAAAAATTGTTGATGAATACTTGGGTGGCTCACGGTCAAGGCAGTGGATCTAATTTAGCTACGCATTTTTCAAACGTGAATGATTCTTTCCAAAGTAGCCTTGGTTTTTATGTTACCGGGGAGATTTACAGTGGTAAACACGGCCGTTCATTAAAATTGGATGGCATGGATAATGGTTATAACGATAATGCACGCATGCGATCTATCGTGGTTCATGGCGCTTCTTATGTTGGACAGGGTACTATCAACGCATTAGGCAGACTAGGCCGTAGCCAGGGGTGTCCAGCCGTTGCTCCTGAACTTGCGGATCAGCTAATCAATACCATTTCTGATAAGACTGTTCTTTTCATAAATGGTAGTGATCAACATTATGCTTCCAGGTTTTTAGACCATCATTTAGCGGCAGACCTGGCTCGAGAAAATACTTCAGAGATTATGGATACAGCTAGCAAATCTGTAATAGCAAATAACTAGCTAATTACAATTTTGCTGTTAACCTTTGCATATAGCTATCCAATACAATATCTAATCCGTACACATCTTTCCTAAACTGTAAGGTGCCGTTGTCATCTACCCATGCGGTAAAATAAGTTAAATATACAGGAACCTGAGGTTTAAGACTAATGTCTTTCGCTTCAGGATTTTCGCTTTGCATCTGGCCGCTAATAGTTTTAAACTTGCTGCCTTCGCCAAATAATGCTCTTGCAAGGTCAAGCGGTTTTTCTAAACGTACGCAACCATGGCTTACCGCTCTCATAGAAAGGTTAAAAGCCGCCTTTGCAGGTGTATCATGTAAATAAACGCTCGATGCATTTTGGAAAAGAAATTTAATTTTGCCTAAAGAGTTGTCATCTCCTGGTCGCTGTTTAAAAGTATATTTGGTGCCCGCATCTGATTCAGAGAAATCAATAGTTTCAGGATCACTCACTATCTCTCCATTCTGATATACATCAATATTTTTGCTAGCCAGATAATAGCGGTCTTTTGCTGCATCTTTTACAATTTCTTTTGTAGCAATACTCTCAGGTATATTCCATACTGGGTTTACCTGAACGCTATGTATCATGCTGTTCAATTGCGGTGTTTCTCTAGAAAATGGCCTATCTTTGCTTAGCCCGGTTTCATCGTATTCTTTTAATGAATCTGTAAAATTTTTATTCCTTCCTTCCCCAACACATACTTTCATATTGAGAATTGATTTGCCATTTTCCATTACATCTAAGTTGAAGTCGGCAATATTTACAATCACGTATTTATTTTCCTTAGGCTTGTTCTTCCATCGCAATCTTTCCAGGTTGGCTTTTAATATGCGACTACCGTCTTCCAGGGATAATCCTGTGCCCGTAATCCCTGTTTTTAATGCTTTTTGAAGAGCGATATACTGCGGGTCTTTGGGCTGGATGCTGTCTAGGTAAGTCTTCATGTTTTTCACTTCAAAAATCTTCATCATACTAACACTGTCTGGTCTTTTGGTTTCAGTGTAATAGTTTGCATAGATCTTACGTGGGCTTAGTATGCCGTATTGTATAGCATTGCTATAATCGATTAAGGAATTAGCAATTAGTATTTCTAATTGAGCCAAATCTGTATAAGCCTCATTAGCGGTCTTGATTGCTTTTTTTTCGTATAGTTTATTTACAAGCTGCGAAATTCGCTCTGCATTAAAAAGCCTTGGATCCAAGCCATGATCGCCAGCCCTGCTTAAAAACTCAGGTATATTTTTTAATTCTCCCTTTGAAAAGTGCTTTAGAATCAATTTGGGCTCGAAATCGTTGGCAGTGTAAAATGCAGTAATTAGCTTTGGATTACCAAGTTGAGCTCTCTCGTCAGTCAGCATCTTCTCCATCACGACTGCAAAAGTATCTGCGTTCAAATTTTTAAAAGCTTTGTTTTTTGTTTCGGCAAATAACACTTTTGAAATATCCGACCTTACTTTTTTCTTACACGATGTAAGAACGGAAGTTGCTGCCAAAATAATAATCAGGAGAGTTTTTATGCTAAAATACTGCGGATTGGTAGATTTATTCATAATGAACTCATACGAAAAATGATGCCACATTATTCAGCAACGAGAATAAAAATAGGCTATAGCAAATTTACAAGTTTAGACCACACATTTTCTGCAACTATAACCTGCCCTTTAGCGGTTGGATGAATGCCATCGCCCTGGTTTAGTGAGGGGATACCTGCCACATTTTGTAATAGAAAAGGCAGAAAGGTCATTTGATTTTCTGCTGCCAGTATCCTAAACATATTCCTAAAATCTGTTGTGTACTTTTCGCCCATATTTGGGGGTACTTCCATCCCGGAAAGCATTAGCTTGGCCTCAGGATATTTTTGTTTAACCTTATCTATTATCGCCTGCAAATTGCCAGTGGTTTCTTTTACCGGTATCCCACGCAAACCATCATTGGCACCTAATTCTAATACAAAAATATCGATATGTTGCTTCAGCATCCAGTCTATCCTACCGTTTCCTGCCGCCGAGGTTTCTCCGCTAAGCCCAGCATTCACCACCTGATATGGAAGTTTTAGAGAATCGAGTTTCTGCTGGATCAATTGTGGATAGGCTTGGTCAGTTGATTCTAATCCGTAACCTGCCGTCAAACTTGTCCCAAAAAACAGTATTGATTTTCTGTTAACCACTTTTTTATCTTTTTTTAAAGTGTCTGTCGCATTAATATGACCCAGCTTATCACTTTGTTTTCCAGAACAGGAGAAAAGCGAAGCTATAATCAAAACTAAAATAACTGAAGTGCTGTTGCGTGACATATTGGTGCAATAAAAGAATAAATTTACGCTTTAGCAATCAGATATTGTATAATATTAAACAATATGCCGCCAATAATAATCCTCCAAATAGAACACTTAACTAAAATCTACCTGAATGCAGGCAAAAGCCTTACTGTTCTTGAAGATGTCAATTTTGCCATTAATGCCGGCGAAACTGTTGCAATTACAGGCCCATCTGGTAGTGGAAAAACTACTTTGCTTGGACTTTGTGCTGGCTTGGATAGTGCGTCATCCGGCTCTGTAACCTTAAATGGAATCGCATTAAATTTCCTATCAGAAGATGAACGGGCAGCAGTACGAAATAACCACATCGGATTTATTTTTCAAAACTTCCAACTTATTCCAACACTAACCGCGCTCGAAAATGTTATGGTGCCTATGGAGCTTCGGGGACAAAAAAACGTTACTCGCTATGCCATGGATTTGCTGGATAAAGTTGGTCTGGCAGATAGATCACACCATTACCCATTACAGCTCTCTGGCGGTGAACAACAAAGAGTTTCATTAGCAAGGGCGTTCTCCAATCGTCCTGCAATTCTGTTTGCAGATGAACCGACAGGTAATCTCGATGCTGAAACGAGTGAGAAGGTAGAAAAACTAATGTTTAATTTGAATAGCGATGCAGGAACTACGTTGGTTATTGTTACTCATGATACTGAACTTGCTTTGCGTACCAATAGGGTAATCAAACTTAAGGGAGGGAAAGTAATTGCCGATCAGACCAATGCAAAGTAAAAATACATCAACCGCTTACAAAAAAGTAGGTTACGCCTGGCTTCTCAAAATGGCTTGGCGTGATGCAAGGAAGAACCGTTCCAGACTATTTTTATTTGTTTCTTCAATCGTGCTGGGAATTGCTGCTTTAGTAGCAGTATACTCTTTTAAGGACAATATGGAACGTGATATAGATGATCAGGCTAAGACGCTAACCGGTGCGGATCTAATGGTTGAATCGCGCAAGCCATTTTCTGCTAATATTGCGCAGGTGTTGTCCAGATTGGGTGATGAAACTGCGACGGAAAGGAGCTTTGCCTCCATGATCAACTTTCTTAAAAATGAGCAAAGCAGGCTGGTACAGGTAAAGGCGCTTGAGGGAAATTTCCCATACTATGGAGCGTTAGAAACAACACCTTTAAATGCTGCAGGTCGATTTAAAAGCGTAGAAAGAGGTGCATTGGTTGACCGTACTGTAATGCTTCAGTATAATGCAAAAGCAGGTGATTCTATAAAGATCGGCTCGCTCAGTTTTGTGATTTGCGGATCATTAGACAAGGCACCTGGACAGTCTGGTATTTCTTCTACAGTTGCACCTGTTGTTTATATTCCATTAAAATATCTGGAGCAAACTGGCTTAACTAAAATTGGCAGCAGAATTCAGTATAAATATTACTTCAAATATAAAAACAGCAGCCAGCTGAAACAGGATTTGAAAAAGCTGCAGCCAATGTTTGATAAAGAGGGGCTAGACATAGAAACCGTTGCTTCAAAAAAAGAACGCATAGGAAAGTCATTTCAGGATGTAAGTAAGTTTTTGGCACTTTCCGGATTTATAGCACTTTTATTAGGTTGTATTGGCGTTGGTAGCTCTATTCAGGTCTACATAAAAGAGAAGCTAACTACAATTGCTACGCTGAGATGTCTTGGCTTGAGGGTAAAGGAAGCATTTCTAATTTACCTGATCCAAATTACGGGTTTGGGAATAATTGGATCAGTTATCGGTGCTTTAACTGGAATACTTATTCAGTTCTTTCTTCTTGTTATCTTTAAAGATTTTATTCCCGTTGAATTGAGCATGCAACCTTCTTGGTGGGCTATAGGACAGGGCGTACTATTAGGTGTTTTTATATCCATTTTGTTTACCCTGCCCGCGTTGCTTGCTGTAAGAAATATATCTCCACTAAATGCTATCAGGCAATCTTTAGAACGGATAAAGCGAAGTGCCGATTATCTTTTATATGCTACTTATTGCCTGATCTTGATTTTTGTGCTTGGCTTTTCAAGGCTTCAAATGAATAATTGGGTAGAGGCAGCAATCTTTTGCTCTAGTATTTTATTTGCCTGCTTCATTTTATACGCCATTTCTAAATTGTTGATGTTCCTGGTGAGAAAACTAGTATCTAGATTTTCATCCTATTTATACCGACAAGGGTTTTCCAATTTATACAGGCCTAACAACCAAACTTTAATGCTAACGGTCTCTATCGGTTTATCAACTACGTTAATTTGCACCCTTTTTCTAATACAGGGAATTCTGGTGCAACGCGTTCAGCTATCTTCTTCAAAAAGTCAGGCCAATATGATTTTGTTCGACATACAGAGCGGCCAAAAAGATGCAGTTTCGGCTTTGGCAAAATCTTACCGACTTCCAGTGATTGCCCAAGTGCCAGTAATAACCGTACGGATTGATAAAATAAATGGGCGTTCTGCAATAGGTAAGGGGCATGACAATAGGGCTTTTCAGGGAGAGTTGAGGGTTACGTTTCAAGATACTCTTACATCTGCAGAGAAGATAGTAAAGGGCACCTGGAGTGGCAGAAAAGAAAAGGATGGCAAAATATTCGTGTCACTTGAAGATGGTTACGCCCGGCGCATTAATGCCAAAATAGGGGATGCCATAATCTTTAATGTTCAGGGACTTCCCATCTCAACAATTGTAGGAAGTTTAAGAGAAGTGAGCTGGACCAGAATGCAAACAAACTTTAGAGTGGTATTTCCAACCGGCGTACTAGAAGATGCACCACAGTTTCATGTTCTCATGACAAAAGTCCCCTCAAATACGGTCTCAGCAAAGTTCCAGGGAGCTGTAATACGGGAATTCCCAAATGTTTCAGTAATCGATTTGGGATTGGTAATAAAAGTGGTCGAAGACCTGCTGTCTAAAATTAGTTTCGTTATTCAGTTTATGGCGTCCTTTAGTATGGCCACCGGCTGGGTGGTTCTCATCTCCGCAGTGCTAACTAGTAAAAGCCAGCGATTAAAGGAAATTGTACTGTTGCGGACTTTGGGGGCAAGTAAAAAGCAAATTATGATAATCACTATTGTGGAATATACATTTCTAGGTGTATTTGCGGCAGGAACAGGGGTTTTACTTTCTTTATCGGCCAGCTGGGCTTTATCAGCATTTGTATTCGATGCAGCTTTCGCTGTTCCGTTTATTCCTGTACTGAGTATATTTCTGTCAGTTTGTCTGATTATTGTTTTAACAGGGGTGCTAAGTAGTAGTAAGACGCTTAATACGCCGCCTATTCAAATTTTAAATGCTTAAGAGGTTAATATAAATATTTATCTACTTTTAAAGTATGAAGCATATTTCTATTATTGTACCAAAGGGCGCTATTCTAGGTAGTCTTGAAGGTTCAAGACAAGTTCTTAGTCAGGTTAATTCAATTTGTCAAATGCGCGGTCTTGATCCCGTATTCAAGGTAGAACTTATAGGCCTCAGTAAAGAGACAATAGTAAGTGGTGGTTTGTTTACCGTGAACACGGACCGTACCATTGATGACATAGAAAAAACGGATCTAATCATTATTCCGGCATTAGATGGAGATATTAATCTTGCTATTGAGAATAACAGGAAGTTTATACCCTGGATAATAAAACAACATAATTCTGGAGCTGAAGTTGCAAGTCTTTGTTTGGGAGCATTTCTTTTGGCGGCTACAGGGCTGTTAGATGGAAAAAAATGCGCTACGCACTGGCTGGCAGAAAATGACTTCAAAAGAATGTTCCCTGAGGTAACTTTGGTTACGGAAAAAATTATAACTGATGAACATGGATTGTATTCCAGCGGAGGGGCTTTTTCCTACCTCAATCTCATCTTATATTTGATTGAAAAATATACCGGAAGAGAAATTGCTGTAATGTCTGCTAAAGTTTTTGCAATTGAACTGGATAGGGATAATCAACTTTCATTTACAGTATTTCAAGGTCAAAAAGGGCACGAAGATGAGTCGGTTAAAAAAGTGCAACAATTTATAGAAACAAATTTTCAGGAAAAGATTACAATTGATCAACTTGCTTCTATGCTTGCTATAGGAAGGAGAAACCTCGAACGGAGATTTAAAAAGGCAACTTCGAATACCATTGCTGAGTATATTCAGCGGGTAAAAGTGGAGGCGGCGAAGATCAGTTTAGAATCCTCACGCGAAAATATTAACGAAATAATGTATAAAGTAGGATATACGGATAACAAAGCTTTCCGTAATGCTTTCAAGAGATTAACAGGGTTATCTCCTATACAATATCGGAGTAAATATTATCGACAGCAAGCTGGATAAAACACAAAGCTGATAATCCCGTTATTAATGAAACTACTTTTATTTAATGCCCGAGAAAAGACAGTTCATTAAAGGAATTAAAGGAAAAATTATATTGGCATTGCTGCTGGCTTGCATATCATTGTTTACCGCCTGGAGCGTGAGCAAATCTGTGTTTCGGGAAATGCTCAATACGGTTGATGGTGTATCTGTACCAAGTGCCCGGCTTGCCTTGGTAAATTCTATCTCCAGGAAGATAAGTAGTTTGGACCAGCAACAGAAAAATCAGGCACTTGGTGATCCTGGTAACTACAATAAAATTTTTAAGGCGTCTTCTCAATTGCGCAAACTTATAGATTCATTAGCAATACTTGATGCTGCAGACTCAGTTCAAACAGTTAGGATTTCTACCATTAAGAAACTGCTTATTGAGCGTGATAAGCAGTTTCTTAACTACCTTCTGATAAGGGGGCGGCTTGTAAATAACAAAACACTAGCGGATAAAATGAGGCAACTTAGCGAAACAGTTTCGATAAGTCCTAAAAAAAAGGATAGTACGATACTTGCTACTGAGCAAAAGACATCCACCATCACATTTTCTCCTGATGAAAAAAAACCTAGGAGTTTATTAAATAAAATATTTGGTAAAAAGAAAGAAAACGCAATTGGTCAATCGTTCACCATCAAAAATGAAGAAAGAATAAAACGAGATACCATTGCCCTCGCTACTCAGGATGCGATGGTTAAGAATATTGAGAAGTCCTTAAAAGCCATCGAAAAAGAGCAGCAACAAAAAAATAAAAACTTCCTGAACCGTGAAGGTGATCTGGCGCGTATAAACAGTAAGCTCACAGCGCAGATGCTGGAAGTACTGAGAATGGTAGAAGGTAAAGTGCTTACACAAATCGATCTAAATGCCATTCAGGCAAAAAAGGTCGTAAATGGAGGGATAGATACCATTACTGTAATTTTTCTTGCGTTTCTATTGATAACCATTGTATTGCTTTACCTGATCTTAAGTGATATTACTCGGAGTAACAAGTACAGACAAGATCTCGAAGTTGCTAAAGATGAGGCAATATATCATGGAATGGCGAAGCAGCGCTTTTTATCAAACATGAGTCATGAGATCAGGACTCCATTGCAATCAATTGTAGGCTATACGGAACTGATGAAGGAGGATGAAGAAGGTAATCCGGCGCATATACAAGCCATTCATAATTCCTCCGAACACTTATTGCAAATCGTAGATGAAATTCTGGATTATAATCGCATCATATCCGGTAAATTTAGTTTTGTCAACGAAACCTTCAGTATGAATAAGCTTCTTGATGAGATTATTACAGTGATAAAGCCGCAAGCAGAAAATAGCTCATTAAAGCTAATTACTAATTTTGATCTGAATGATTTAGGCTTACTAAAAGGGGATGCGTTTAGGTTAAAACAAATAGTTTTTAATCTGCTTGCAAACGCTATAAAATTTACTGAAAAGGGTGAAATCTGTTTATCAGTAAAATTTAAGAAAAAGCTGAATGATCATCATTTCACTTTTACCGTTGCTGACACAGGCATAGGTATGTCTGACGATGATACTAAAAGAATATTTGATGAGTTTGAACAAGTCAACCTTAATCAGCCAGATTTACAAAAGCAATCCGGTGCCGGCCTAGGCCTTACAATTGTAAAAGCATTGATCGAAAATCAAAGTGGTAGAATTTATGTAAAAAGTAAATATAAAAAAGGTAGTACTTTCACTTTTTATCTCACATTTGGTTCAGCAACCGAAATTTCTAAAAAACAGATAAAAAGCGAGTTAAATAAAGTGAGTTTTTATGGTATGGTTTGGGTAGTGGATGATGATCCCTCAATTCTTGAACTGTGTGGAATCATTTTTAAAAAGGCGGGAGTTAACTATAGGTGTTTTAATAGTCCTGTAGAATTGCTGAATGCCAAATTAGAACCAGATGTTTCTCATATATTGATGGACATCCGGATGCCCGAAATGAACGGGGAGGAGCTTTGTTGTCAAATTAGGGCCAAACAAACTCAGGATGTTAAAATAGTAGCAATAACTGCACAGGTATTGCCTGATGAGCGCAGTCATCTTTTGGGAAAAGGCTTTGATGCCATTATTGCCAAGCCTTTTAAATCGGCCGATTTATTAAGAGTTATTAGCACTGCTCAATTATCCATGTCTATTGATTTGGAGGCCGATCTCAGTCAATTAAAGAAGATGACCTTTGGCGACCCTATTTTAATGAAGCAAATATTAGATCAATTCACTAAAGATAGTATTGAAGATTCTTTAATGGTCAGAACGGCACTAAAGGAAAGCGATTTGGATACAACTTCTTTGGTTCTTCATAGGATGGCAGGTAGAATAGCACAAATGGGACTATCTGATCTAGCTTCCCGATTTAGAATAATGGAATTGGGATTAAGAGAGAATAATACTAATGGCATAAAACATAACCAGCAGGAAATACTGGTTATGCTTTCATCGTTGTCGCACGCACTTAAAGTACTACAAAAACACGAATTAAATTATTCTATTTCGTAGCGTTCCATTTTACTGTAAAGTGTTTTCCTGTCTATGTTAAGCAGTTTGGCTGCTTTGGACTTATTGTACTTTACTTTAACAAGTGTTTCCAATATAAGTGATTTTTCATTCACTTCATTGATCGCCTTAAGGTCAGTTCCGTTTGGCTTTTGATTCAGGTTAACTGATATGATCATTTCTTCTGGTAAGGATTCCAATCCAGCAATTTCCGTTGTCGATAACAGCACCATTCTTTTAATCACATTTTTTAGCTCTCGGAGGTTTCCGGGCCAATCGTACCTGACTAAAATGTTGCTTGCTTCAGGAGTTATAGTCTCTACGTCGCGCCCCAGTTCTATATTGGCTTGTTTAATAAAATGTTTAATAAAAATTTCAAGATCTTTCTCCCGCTCGCGCAAGGCTGGAATTTGTATTTTAAATTCATTCACGCGGTGATAAAGGTCTTCACGAAATGTGCCTTGGGCCACTGAGTTTTTCAGATCGTCATTAGTCGCAGTAATTAACCTGACGTCCACCTTAATGTTTTTTGTTGTACCAAGAGGCTGTATTGTTTTTTCCTGCAAGGCACGTAACAATTTAATTTGTACTTCATAGCTCAGGTTTCCCACTTCATCTAAAAATAACGTTCCGCCATTTGCTACCTCAAACTGCCCTTTTTTGTCATTTAGGGCGCCGGTAAAAGCACCTTTGGCGTGACCAAAAAGTTCGCTGGTGGCAAGTTCTTTTGAAAGTGCACCACAGTCTATTGCAATAAAAGGCTTGCTTTTCCTTTTGCTTTGTACATGTAAAGCCCTTGCCGCGTATTCCTTGCCAGTTCCACTTTCCCCCTGTATGAGCACAGACATGTCTGTTGGTGCAACTAAAGAGATATATTCGTAAAGCTTATCGGCAATTTTACTTTTGCCTCTAATGGCATCATCATGTGGAACACCAGCATTTAAAGATTTATCATCCGATTTATTCAGTGCTTTATTGATAATCATTAATAACTCATCAGGGTTAATCGGCTTGGTAATGTAATCTATGGCTCCCAATTGAATAGATTTGACGGCAGTTCTTACATCGTTAAAACTTGTCATAATAATAACTTGGAAATCAACCCCTTTTGATCGTAAAAAAGAAATCACATCAAGGCCGGTTCCGTCAGGTAGCCGATAATCTGCCAGAATTAAGTCAAAATTTTCATTTTCTAGTAGTGCTATACTTTTTTTAACTGTATAGGCAAGATTAGTTTGATGGTTGTTCTTACTTAAAAAGCCCTCTAATATTTGTGAGAAAGTACGGTCGTCTTCAATAATAAGTATTCGTGCCATAGGGATTTTCGCATCAGATGCTGTAAAAATACAAAACAACACTGATATACTATTGTTGGAAAAAGCGGGCAATTTTACTTAAACTTTTTGTTAGCTTTGTTATATATGTTGTCTAAGAAAACTAAATATGCAATCAAAGCACTTGTAGCGCTTGGCAAAAATACGGGAAATCCACCTATGCAGATTGTTAGGCTTGCAGAAATGGAAATGATACCACGAAAATTTTTGGAACAGATTTTACTTGACATGCGCAATGCAGGTTATCTTTATAGTAAAAAGGGTGCCGGGGGTGGTTACAGCCTAAATAAAGACCCAAAAGATATTTACCTTGTGGATATACTTAGGATAACAGATGGGCCTATTGCTATGGTACCATGCGCCAGCTTAAAATTTTACCGGAAATGTGACGAGTGCCATGACGAAGTCACCTGCGGTATCAGAAAAACGTTTATTGATGTAAGAGATGCCACTTTGAATGTTTTGGCACAGACATCCATTGCAGATGTTATTGCAAGGGAGACAGATACAAACAACCTAGGTTAAATAGTCTCATTAGTTTTTAAGGACTTTGACCGCCTTTATATTTTTTCCATCAAAGGAGATCAATTGTAATATATATAATCCTATCGGAATATTCGTAGTATTAATTTCAATCAGATTTGAATCGTTCCTGATCTCTTGTTGGAATACTGTGTTTCCCATGATATTCTTTAATATCACTTTGGATCTTTGATCCAATTTTAGGTTTGTATTGAAAGTAATCTTCTCTCGGAAGGGATTGGGAAACACTGAAATCTGCTGGTCTTTTTCTGGAGTAGCCCCCATCTTATTAATAAGTAACTGAAAGCGTGCCTCTCCCTCGGTTGCAGGGATGTCTTTATCGACGGAAAAGTTATAGCTAAAATTGGATTTTTCAATCGCTTGTTGTGTTCCTAAATACTTGTCTATTAGGAGGGCACTAATTTCCTTTGATTTTGCTGGGTCAATGGTAAGTTTATATATTCCTGAAATGGCAACTTTAACGAACAGGTCTACTTGTTTGGGTGCGTTTGGAAATGCCCTTTCATCTATAGCCAACTTTAGTTTTCCTGTAATTCCTCCAATGTTTACGATGCCCTCGCCCAGCTTCAAAGCATCTTCATCTGTTACCTCATCCAATGCTCCTTCTCTTAGCTTAAGGATATAAGATTGTTTAAAATCTTCTTTTGAGATTGTAATTGTAAAGGTATTGCCTATTGCGATATTTCCTGGTACAGAAGATTTATCAGACATTAAAAAAGGTGGGGCGTAAACTGCCCCGGTATACTTGTTGTCTTCCGTAAAATTTATCGAGCCATTTGTCCTTCCAGAAATTACTCTGACAAAAAATGCAGAGCCTAGCGGGATGATGGTCTCTGGAGATTCGGTTACGATATAGGCATTATTTAGCGGATCAAATTGCCATATATAGGGAACAATGCCGGTTTTTGCTAAGCTGCCCCATCTTACTGGTGATGCATAAGGGTTTCCGATTAAGTTAAATCCATCGCCCTCGGCACCTATATTCCTGCTACTCAAAGCAATGTTGAGACTTCCAATAAATAGTTGCCCCTTATATTTTATTGTATATGGTGTAGGGTTAGAAAATGGAGCGCTTTGAATTTGCCGGAGATAAGCATCTGGAGCATACCGGCTCCCTCTAGAGAAAATATACATGCCTTTACCTATCTGGATCTTATCGTTGATCGTTTTTGCCGCAATATATTTCTGTGACAGGGTGCCGGGCAACGATTGATCATGGGTATAAACAGTTGGCCCATTTAAAGGAGAAGGGTCAAATCCGTTCAATTGCCCGCCACTTCCTGTTATAAATATTTCATTTTTCAGAGCCTGTAGGTCAAATTGTTTATTGCCGCCTGACATATCGGTATACACAGGTGAACTTAGTAATCGCCATCCCCTAGCAGATGCGGGAGCGATGTAGTTTCCTGAAATAAACTGTTGGA
>JANXVH010000168.1 GCA_025351765.1 Pedobacter sp. | reverse complement strand
CTCAAGTACAGGTTTTCCTGAACATTGAAGAAGAGGCTCATAAATATATTCATAAAAATGCTACTGCCAGCATCAGTTCTGACGGATTAATCGGTAACAAGATCATTGTAATTACTGGTGGTACTCCAAAATTTCCATTTGTTGAAGATGGAGACCATTTACAGGTGAATACTACACTGTCTACAGATGATATCATGAAGACTTTTCAGGTAAACAATAAAAATTTGGTGGATGTTACCTCCGACTTTAAGCTTCTTGCCAGAGGATTGGTTGAAGGGAAGGGTACCGTCGGTTCTTTACTTACTGATCAGAAAATAGCTGATAATTTTAAAGATATAGTACTTAACCTTAAGAACACGACTGCTTCTGCTAACAAAATGGCAAAGGAGCTTGACAGGTTTACAAAAACACTGAACACAAAAGGTGGATTGGCGGACAAGCTACTAACAGATACTGCGGTGTTTGCAAAGCTTCAACGTTCCGTTAATCAGTTGCAAAAGACAGCAGGATCAGCAGCAATGCTTACAGAAAACTTGAACAAAGCATCGGGTAAGTTGAATAAAAACGACAATGCCCTTGGATTACTTTTAAATGATGAGCAGACTGCCTCACAAGTGAAGTCTATTATGAAAAACTTAGAGACCAGCAGTAAAAAGCTAGATGAAGATTTGGAAGCCTTACAAAGCAATTTTCTTCTAAGAGGTTTTTTTAAGAAAAAAGCCAAGACAGATACAGCGAAAAAAGAATAATACAGTAAAAGACCTCGTCCCCTTCTATTAATACTATTAATATTATTTGGTAAAGCTTCCAGCGAAATAAAATCAATAAACAACACTCTTTAAATCGTTAGCATGATTTTAATTAATTTAGCGAAAAATAACGAAAACAATGATTACACTAGAAAACGACTCTATCAAAGCAAGTTTTTCGCCAAAAGGCGCCGAACTTCAGTCAGTAATATATAAGCAAACAAATCAAAATTACCTTTGGAATGGAGATAAAAATTTCTGGGGGAAGTTTAGTCCGGTATTATTTCCGATAGTTGGAGGACTAAAAGATGATGCCTTTATTTACGAAGGAGCTTCATATCATTTAAGTAGGCACGGTTTTGCAAGAGATAATGAATTTACGGTTCGTCAATTAAGCGATACAGAGGTTTTTTTTTTCCTTGAGCAATCTTGCGAAACCTTAAAGGTATATCCTTTTGAATTTCACCTTAGCATACAATATAAATTAGAAGAAAATATGCTTTCGTGCAGGTATGAAGTTACTAATCCTTCGCATGGTAAAAAGTTATTGTTCTCTTTGGGTGGTCACCCTGCGTTTGCCATAACAACGAACGATGATACTACCTATGAAGATTATTATCTGGAATTTAATGCTGATGAAGAATTGATTTACCACAAAATTGATCAGGATTTAATATGTGAAGAGACTGAAGTCATTGAACTGGATAAGAAAAAACTACCATTGAAATATGAACTTTTTCATCAGGATGCTTTGGTTTTAAAATCACTTAAAAGCAACTTAATCTCATTAAGGAATTACAAAAACACCAGCAGATTGGACTTTAAATTTGAAGGTTTTCCTTATTTTGGAATTTGGGCTGCAAAAAATGCAGACTTCATCTGCTTGGAGCCCTGGTGTGGAATAGCTGATACGATTGGTCATAATCAAGAATTAGTTAGTAAAGAAGGTATAGTGGCGCTGGAGCCGAATAAAACCTTTTCACGCATCTGGTCGATATCACTATCATAATTAAAGCACTTTTGCAATTCTTGTACTAGACGTATGGACACAAAAAACTCCTAATGCACCATTGCTAATGTTTGATGGCGGATTGGCTGGGGAAACAGGTGGCCCACCTTCACCCATGTTTTGTCCAAAACTAAAAAAATAGGTGTATACATTCCTATCTATACATTGCAAGTCAAGTTCAATTGGATCGCCCGGCTTTAGGTCATTTAGTTCATGATAAATTGTGTTTGACACTTTATTTCCATTATTAAAACGGTCATCACTCACTACCTCTTCCACTACTTTCCCTTTGATGGTAAGCAGATAACGGTATTGATTCTTTATTTCTACTGGATCTTCAAAATTTGCAACGACATGTGTAGAGGTTTTTCCAAAAAATGAAACCTGCCTAAAGTTTAAAGAATCCAGGAAAACTTTCTCAGGCATGGAAGATACTGAAGTATATTTTTGCCCGTCCAGTGTAACATCCAATGTATAACTCTGGCCCGGTATTCCACGGAATTTAGGACTTTGGTATACCCCAGGAGTTATCTCGGAAAAATTAATTACACTTCCTTGTTGAGAAGTTACTATAACTCTTGCTCCGGTGGCAGCATTAAATTTATTAGACTCCGTAAAATTATAACTTCTAGAGATTCTAATGTATTGGTAATCTGTCTGATCACTAATATCTCCATAAATGACTACTTTTGCTTTAGCATTTTTAAGGTCCAGAGTAATCACTTTTTCACAGCTAGAAAATAAAATTATAGCAGGCAGAATGGCAATAAATAACCTAATTAAGTTTTTCTTCATCAGTTAAAATTTAAAATTCCATGTAACAGAAGGGATGATACCGAATAAAGTAGTTCTAATAACTTGCGTTCTGGTAGCATCATCCGGATCATCCTTAAAATCAACAGAAAAGGCATTTTGACGATTGTAAACGTTATAAATACCGAACGACCAGCTGGACTGCAGTTTCTTACCCGGCTTAGCCTCTAGTGTTGCAGAGAGATCCATACGGTGATAAGCAGGTGTTCTATATCCATTTTTCTCAGTATAATAAAAAGCTGTACGCCCATTGATCTGATATTTTCCACTAGGATAGGTAACGGCATTACCTGTATTGTAAACAAAAACAGAAGAAAAGCTCCAACGCCGTCCGGGTTTATAAATTCCAACTACCGAAAGATCGTGCGTTCTGTCCTGCTTGGCATAGAACCAATCACCCCCGTTCAATTGATCAAATTTACGTTCTGTACGTGATAATGTATATCCTGCCCAACCATTAAATTTTCCATATCTTTTCTTCAAAAAGAATTCTAAACCATAAGCTCTTCCCTTGCCGTACAATAGCTCGGCCTCAACGTTATTGTTTCCACGCAGATCAGTACCGACCCTATACTCTATCTGATTTTCAAGGGATTTGTAATACAATTCAACGGAAAACTCATAATTATCGCTTAAAAAGTTCCTAAAATATCCAGCAGATAACTGATCTGACAATTCAGGTTTTACATTATTACTGTTCAATATGTAAACATCCGTCGGTGAAGTTGTAGTGGAGTTTGACATCAAGTGAATATGCTGAACATTTCTCGTGTAAGCAGCCTTTATAGATGCTGCACTATTCAATTGATAATTGGCAGATAAGCGAGGTTCAAGATATAAATAAGTTTTAATGATTTTTCCCTTTCCATAAATGACGGTACTAGTTGTATTACCGTCTTGGTCGTAATTTCTAAAATTACCGGGACCGAGTAATGAAAAAGAACTTAACCTTAAACCGGAAACGATATTAAATCGATTAGAAACCTTCCATTCGTCAGATATATATGCTGCAAGTTCTGCCCCTTTTCTCTTTTCCGTATTGATTTGATTGATACTGGAAGATTCGCTCGACGTGAGTTTTCCTGGCGAAATAGTATGATGTATGACATTAACTCCAAATTTCAAATTATTGTTGCCATTGAGATTATACTCATAATCCTGTTTCAAATTATAATCCTTTATAGACGAGTTTACTTCAAAATTGTTCACATCATTCTTATTTTGAATTACGTAATTGTAATTACTATAGATCAATGAGGTATTAGAAAACAACTTGCTACCATATAAATGGTTCCACCTAGCGGTAACTGTTGCATTGCCCCAATTAAAACCGAAAGATTTGGAAATCCCAAGCTTATCTCTCCCAAAATATCCGGATAGATAAAATGTATTCCGTTCATTAAGTTGGTAATTGGCTTTGGCATTGACATCGTAAAAGAAGAGTGTATTTCCTCTTATGGAACTATCGGGGGAAAGAGCAAGAAAAGCATCAAGGTAGGTACGCCTGGCACTAATCATGAAGGAACCTTTATCTTTCACAATTGGGCCATCGGCCTTTAAGCGTGAGGAGATCAGACCGATTCCTCCTTCAACACCATACGTTTTTCTGTTACCCTCATCCATTCGAATATCGAGCACTGACGATAAGCGACCGCCATACTGTGCAGGCATTCCCCCTTTATATACGCTCAGATCCTTTATTGCGTCTGAATTAAATGTAGAAAAAAAGCCCAAAAGATGAGATGCATTATAAACAGGTGCCTCATCAAGTAGAATCAAATTCTGATCAGTTGAACCGCCACGAACATAGAAGCCGCTATTTCCCTCTCCGGCAGACTTAATTCCTGGTAATAACTGGAGTGTTTTTAGTACGTCACGTTCTCCTAGAAGGACTGGTATGGTACCAATTTCTCTCACATTAACCTTTTGTAATCCCATTTGTGGGCTACTCACATTTTCATCTCTTTTTGTTGAGGAGATGACCACTTCAGTTAACTGATTGTTTTCGGCTAATTTAATGTTAAGTTTTTGGTTCTTCGTAACAGTTATTCGCTGCACTTGCGTCTTGTAGCTAATAAAGCTAACTGATAATTCAAATTCACCCTGGGGCAAACTAAGCGCATAAAAACCGTAAGAGTTGGAAATAACTCCGGTCTTTAAAAGCCCTGAAACCTGTATGCTCGCTCCTATTAAGGCTTCTCCGCTTCCTGCATCAGTGACTGTGCCGCTAATGGTATAATTCCTTTGCGCATGTGTGAATTTTGAAAAAAGCAGTCCTATAATAATTAAAAGGGCAACGCGTTGGATATTTGGCATATATAGGGGGTCAGTCACAAAAATACAAAGAAAAGCAATAATTACCGTGCCTCTATGTTAAAACTTTGTAAGCCCAAATATGTTACTTAAACAATGGAGCTGATCAAATTTACCAATAAAGGAATTTATTGCAAACAAGGGGATTTCTATATCGACCCCTGGCATCCTGTTAACCTTGCGGTAACCACCCATGGGCATGCTGATCATGTTAAATGGGGTAATAAAGCATACTTATGCCATGAATTAACTAAACCAATTTTAGATCAGCGGCTTGGACTAAACTTAAACATCGAAACGCTCCCTTATAACAAGGAGATTAATATAAATGGAGTAAAAGTTAGCCTATTCCCTGCTGGGCATGTAATTGGGTCTTCGCAGGTTAGACTGGAGTATAAAGGACAGGTGTGTGTAGTTTCAGGCGATTACAAAGTAGAATATGATGGGATCAGCACTGCATTTGAGCCCGTTAAATGCCATACTTTTGTATCTGAAAGTACATTCGGATTACCAATATATAAATGGCAGCCTCAGAAAATCATTTTTGACCAGATAAAAAACTGGGTATCCGGCAATCACGACAATAATAAAACCAGCGTACTTGTAGCATATAGCTTAGGTAAAGCTCAGCGATTGATCAAAGGGCTAGAAGGATTTGGCGATATATATGTACATAATTCCATTGCAAATTTGAATGAAGGATTTAAAAAATCCGGCGTGAGCCTCCCTGAAAGTATCAGGATAACTGCAGATACCAAAAAAGATCAACTGCAGAAGGGTATAGTAATCGTTCCGCCTGCGCTTGCTGAAGGAAAATGGATAAAGAATTTAATTAATGGAGCAACTGGGGTTTGCTCAGGTTGGATGCAGGTTAGAGCCGGCAGAAGGTGGAGAAGCGCAGATGCGGGCTTCGCATTAAGTGACCATGCTGACTGGCCAGGTTTGATTTCTGCCATTAAAGAAACTGAGGCCGAAAAGGTTTATGTAACTCATGGTTTTACAGCCACGTTTTCGAAATATTTAAATGAGATAGGTATTGCCAGCGAAGAAGTGAAAACACAATATGGCAGTGAGGACGATGCCGATGAAAAAGAGCAAACGTCAACACCATGAGGCGCTTTACAGAATTGATACAGCGGCTCGAGATGAGCAATAAAACGAACGATAAGATTGCCGCTCTTGTAGATTATTTTAATGAGGCTGACGATTTGGATAAGCCCTTTGTAATTGCCATGTTTACAGGTAAGCGGCCGAAGCGCCCTGTTAACACGTCATTAATTAGACAATGGGCAACTGAACTTAGTGGGATACCCGATTGGCTTTTTGCGGAGAGCTACCATAGCGTAGGCGATTTGAGCGAAACCATCGCATTGGTCTTACCCCCACCTTCTAGAATTACCAATAGAAAACTTCATGAATGGATAAATGATCTTGCAGCCCTGCATGGGAAAGATGACGATGTTAAAAAGACTTTTATCTTAGATGCATGGGATAGTTTGGATACCCAGGAAAGATTTATTTTCAACAAGCTCATCTCAGGCAACTTTAGAATCGGCGTTTCTAATAAGATGCTTGTGAATGCCCTGGCCAAGCAAAGCGATACTGAAGCTAACAAGATTATGCACAGCATAATGGGAAAATGGCATCCGCAGGATATTACTTATCAGGACCTGGTTGAGGGACTTCATGTAAATACCGACAATTCCTGGCCCTATCCTTTTTGTTTAGCCTATGCGCTTGAAATTGAGCCAGAAGGATTAGGTGAACCTGAACAATGGCAGGCGGAATGGAAATGGGATGGAATAAGAGGCCAAATTGTAAAAAGAAATGGAGAACTGTTTATCTGGTCGCGGGGCGAAGAATTAGTAACAGCGCAATTTCCGGAATTGCATTTTCTGCTAGATGAGCTGGAAGACGGCACTGTACTTGATGGAGAAATACTTTCGGTAAGAGATGGTAATGTCCAGGCATTCAGTATTCTTCAGCAGCGTCTTAATCGTAAAACAATCAACAAAGCACAACTTAATGATGCCCCCATTGGCTTTTATACTTATGATCTACTAGAGCTAAAAGGTGAAGACTTGCGGGAAAATACATTAAAAGAAAGACGTCATTTGCTGGAGCAGGTTGTGGCAAACTTGAAAACAAAAGATTTAGTCTTGTTATCTCCAATAGTTGAGTTCAATACTTGGGAAGACCTTGCAGAGCAGCGCTTAAGTGCCAGGGAACTAAACAGTGAGGGAATAATGCTTAAGAAATTGAATTCCCTTTATCACTCAGGAAGAAAGCGCGGCGACTGGTGGAAATGGAAAATTAATCCATATACAGTTGATACGGTAATGATCTATGCGCAAAAAGGAAGCGGTCGCAGGGCAAATTTTTATACCGAATATACATTTGCAGTTAGGGACGGCGACAAGCTAATTACTATAGCAAAAGCATATTCAGGTTTAACGGATAAAGAAATAAAAGAGGTAAATTCGTTTGTGTTAAAAAATGCAGTAGAGAAGTTTGGTCCCGTTAGGACGGTTAAACCAGAACTTGTTTTTGAAATTGCTTTCGAAGGAATAGCAGAAAGTAAAAGACACAAGGCAGGTTTAGCGCTCCGGTTTCCGCGGATAGCGAGATGGCGAAAAGACAAAAAAGCAGATGAGATCAACACTTTAGATGATTTGCGCCAGCTACTGGCATCTACCCTATCTAATTCCTGAAGATGAGCATAGAGACCAGCAAAGGGTATAAAAAGGTAATGAAGTGGCTTAAAGCCAGTCGCAAAAAGCCTTTCAAATTCCAAACTGATGCCTGGCAATATTATGCAGAAGGCTACAGTGGATTGGTAAACGCTCCCACTGGCTTTGGTAAAACGTTCTCTCTATTTTTGGCGGTTGCAATCGATGAGATCAATAAACTGGCTGATCTGGAAAAGGTTTCAAAAAAAGAAAAGGCTGCAAAAAAAAAGCCTAAAGTACCCACTGGTCTTAAGCTGATCTGGATAACCCCACTCCGGTCGTTAGCGAAAGACCTTTCACGGGCAATGACAGAGGTTTGTTCTGAGCTTCAACTTGACTGGCATGTGGGCGTTAGAAATGGTGATACTTCTCAAAATGAGAAGCTAAAGCAGAAAAAACAAATGCCCGAGGTGTTGATCATCACCCCCGAAAGCATCCATTTATTATTAGCCCAAAAAAGTACTTTCAATTATTTTGAGCACCTGCAGTGCATAGTTGCCGACGAGTGGCACGAATTGTTGGGTAGCAAGCGTGGAGTAATGGCTGAGTTAGCTATATCAAGAATTAAAGGATTGATCAATGAGCAGAACCCCGAGCGATTACTCAGAATCTGGGGTATATCTGCAACTATTGGAAATATTGATCAGGCACTTGATGTACTGGTACCTTATAAAGATCTCCTTAAAACTATCATCAAAGCAGATGTAGAGAAAAAAATCGTAATAAAATCTATTTTGCCTGATCACATTGACATGCTGCCATGGGCCGGTC
>JANXVH010000160.1 GCA_025351765.1 Pedobacter sp. | reverse complement strand
GGCGTCTCATCTACCTGCAAATAGCCCTTTGCTTTTATATCGAAGATTAGCTGGTGGTAGAGCGGATCCAGCTTTTCGAGTGCCTGTTTTGTCCAACCCTCGATCCTAGAAGATGGGATCTGGATATTTGATCTAAAAGGTATTACATTTGTAAGTAACGAAAAAATCCTGCGAAGAGGGAAGACTTATGCTGGTGGATGGCATAAATTAATTAATCCGTTAGATCAATGGAACAAGGAACAAAGCTTCTTAGACAATTAAAGAGTACACATTTTTTTTGAAAACAAAGAATTTAAGCGCCCATTAATTCTTATTGGAAAATAAATGGCTTCACTTCCCTTAACACCACTAGACAGTCAAATGGACGTCCTTTACCAAAAACATATTGATCACCAGTACGCTCAATGCTGTTAACTTTGGGATGCTTATCTTTTATATCCTCAAAAAATATAATTTGCTGATCAACATTATACTTTTTGAGAATTTTGTTTGCAACTGTTTTTACATTAGATGCATAGGTTTTCTTAAATAACTCACCGGTGTTGGATATCGACCATACCGTTGCTTGGTTTGAAAAGTCTGTGAGAATGGTATAATATTGTTTTCCAGCTATTGTTTTTAAATAGTTGCCCATACTAACAATATTATCAGAAGTAGTGATGTGTAGATTGTGTGCCCAAATTATTGCTTTAGTACTATCCTTCACTACAACATTCGCCGCCATCACGCTATCTCTAAATGCAGACGCCCTGTAAACATTGGTTTTCCGCAACGCTTCATGGATTAACTTATATTCTGCACATTTGACATTGTAGTTCAATTTATCAAAAGATCCTTTTTCAACACGCATTTTTATTAATTCCTGATTCTTGCGAAACCACTGCATTTGTACTACAACAACCGAATCCTTCGGAATACTTTTCCACCCCGAACGGAGTTTAGATGCCTCCGATGGATCCATGAACGACATAATGCTAGTCATAAAATATTCTGGGAAAGCTCCTGAGGCACCTTCTATATCAATACCTCTTAAGTTAATTTCATCGCCTCGATGAGATAAGTTATATTCTTTTATCCAGACCAATAAATCGTAAAACGAAGCGTTTCCTAAAAAAGTTCTACCAAATGCACTTTTCGCTAGACATACTACGCTATCAATGTTTATCGACTTATTATTGACCAAATATTCAGCTAGTGGAGAAACGACTATATTTGGGTATTCAAGTAATAGTTCTCTATAGCCTTTTCGCTCAACTAGATATTGAATCATTTTTAATTTAAATTGAATAGTCTCGTTTCCACCGTGGGAAAATTCCCCGAGCCCAACAAATCGTATACTGCCAGTTATTTGTTCATCGAATACTGAAGCCAACCTTCCAGAGGCAGATTCCAAAGAAAGAGACTCTAGGCTGTGGATTTGTGATTTCGTTTTAAGCTGAGCAAAAGTTGGGACTGCAATCATAACAAAACATATTAATCCTGTCGCTTGCTTGATTACTGATTTAATGGAATGTTTCAATTCGCTAGTTATTTACCCTACCTAATGTAAATAAAAATTCTGGTTAGCAAGAGAGCGTTGAGGAGTAGCATGTCAAAACTTCGATATAAGACCTAATCCTTTTTAACGAAAAAAGGTGGAATTCTGAGTCAGTCATTTCTGGACATCTTTAAGATTCTCTACTTCCAAAGGAGTTTAATGATATGAATGACATCAGGCAAAATTATAGCGTGTGATTTTGGGTGGATTTTCTATAAAACCCTTTTTGGCTATTGATAGGTCGTATGACGATTGCAAACGAACCCAAAATCGTGCAGCACCACCAAATACCGTTTCAACTCTTAAGGCTATATTAGGAGTTATAGCTGCCTTACCATTCAATATATTAGATAATGTGGGTCTGGTGACGCCTAGTAGATCAGCAGCTTTAGCAATGGTTAAATTGCGACCTTCAACAATTTCAATTTTTAACATTTCCCCTGGGTGGGTTAATTCCATTTCTTTTTTCATATCAATGTGTATCTAAATAGTCCAAATCGAAAGTAGATTTGTTTTCAAAGCGGAAGATGATTCGATAATTGCCTGTAACACTTAGGCTCCAGAAGCCCTGAAGGTTTCCCTTCAAAGGATGCGGTCTGAACGAAACTAAATTTGCAAGATCTTCCAGTACTTCTTCCAAATCATCAATGATTTGCAAAATGAGCTTTATTTTCTTCAGCTGCAACGGAGGAGGTAACTTACTACCATCTCCCTTTTCCCAAAGAAGCCCTAAGGCCTTGCTTTTAATAGTTTCAATCATTTCAAATTATTTATGTTAGAAGTCAAATTTAGCCAAACGCAGGTTTATAAAGGCCTCTCGTCTCACTTATAATCCAAAAATGGTCGAATTTTAAGAGGCCTATTCATGTCGAAATCTGCGTATCTTACAAATAACAAGAGGGATAATCCCTCCTCAATAGTATGGCCACTCTGTTCTATTGTTACGCTTTGACGTATTTTAAAGTTTTGGATGTTTAATTAAAGAGAGATTTGTTAGTTGCAGGAATTACAATAACCTAGTAAATCCAAACTTTAGATTTGGATTTACTAGGTTATTGTGTAATTTTACAATATGATTAAAAGAAATCTGGAGGCGACGCTATTGGATAAACTCAAAAGATCTCCTGCTATTGCTATTCTAGTTCCACTTTTTTCAGTAGAAAGACAGAAAGAAGGAAAAATCATAACTACAGAACCTATAATATCCTGTCATTCAATTATATATACATAGTCTATAATATTAATCCGATACGATACGATCGTTTTTTTCGTCGACCAGTATTTTTTTTTGTATCATTTCTTTTTCTGTATCAGTCTTGCATAAATGAAGTGCCCTTGCCAAGTATGTGTTGGATTTACCTGTATTAATTTGTTTGTACAATTCTGCCAAAAGAACAAGATAAAAATGATTTGTGTCCAGATTTAATTTTTCAGCTTCTTCTATAGCAGTTGCATTTCCGTAAACTTTTGAGAATGCCCAAATTCTGTTTAAGGCTACGATCGGGGAATGGTTTACAGACAATAAAACATCATACAGTTTCAAGATACTTTTCCATTTATCGGAATTATCATTATTTACTGTGTGCCAATAGGCAATACTTGCTTCAACGTAATAAGCTGATGTAATTTCCCATTTCGATGCTTGTTTTAAATAATAAAACCCTTTTTCAATAAATTCGCTGTCCCAAAGTGATCTATCCTGGTCGTCATACAACACAATGTTTCCCTCTTTCGACTGTCGAGCTTCCAAACGAGAGGCTTGAAAACACATCAACGACAGTAAAGCATTGGTAGCGTGATTGTTTGTTTGTGGGTTGTCCAACAGTAAATAAGCTAAATTCAATGCTTCCACACAAAGCCCTTTGCGGACTATGGAATTATTACTTTCGGAATAGTAGCCTTCACTGAACAAGAGATATATGGTTTGCAGTACGGTATTTAATCGTTCACTTATTTCTCTATCACAGGGTATTTCGATTGCAATCTTTTGTGAATAAAGTTTTTCTTTGGCCCTTTGTAATCTTTTGTGAATGGTTTCTTTGTTGGTTAGAAAAGCATCGGCAATTTCATTTAATCCAAATCCGCAAAGAATGCGTAGTGCTAAACAAACCTGAGCTTCCATTGAAATGGATGTATGGCATAGCGCAAAAAGCATTTGAAGTTGACTGTCTGATATATTTTTGTCCGAAAAGTCAATCCGGCTTTCATCGAATTGGTTTTCATCAACTAACTGACCAGATACAATTTGTTTGAAAGTATTATTCCGAGTAAGATGATTTTTTAATTTGTTTTTTGCAACAGTATAAAGCCACGCTGTCGGGTTTTCAGGCTCTCCCTTATAAGGCCAGCTGTTTAGGGCAGTTAAGAAAGTCTCACTTACAATGTCTTCAGCAATTTCAATATATTCAATGCCAAATGACTTAGCAAGGACAGATACCATTTTGCTGTATTCTGCCTTAAATAAATAGGAAACAATATTATTCTTATTGATCTCCATATTATTCGAAAAAGCCTTTTGTAGCGTTTACTAATTGTAATATAACATTTTCATCAGTTAATTGTGAAGGTTTGTCTCCTGATTGGGAACCGTAATTTCCAATATCTGCATGATCCAGACCCTTAATAAATGTGATTTTAGCATCCTTGGGTAATTCGGCTTTATGATGCTCGATCTTATCCGGGGGAAATACACCATCTTCCGTTCCGTTAATGCTCAATACTTTAACCGAACAGTTCGAAATATCAGTGCCGCTGTAGGTGCCAAAAATCAGGATGCCTTCAATATTTTTTATATGTTGCTGCGCATACATGCAGGCCATTGAACCGCCAAGTGAATGCCCTCCGATATACCAATGCTTTATTGTGGGAAACAAATTTTGAATCATATCTGCCTTTTTAATCCCAAAGAATGCAAGGTTTTGGAACATTTTAGGAAGAAAAACTTGAACATTATTAGATATGGCAAGTGAAGATAATTTTGCAATGTAGGCTTCCGGTTGAACTTTTGCACCCGGATAAAAAATATACGCCCTATCTCCCTTATAATTTATCGGCTTGATGGAAATATAGTTACCCGTATTAATAATAACAATATGTTCATTTTTTAATGCTTTGGTCAATGACGGTTCCTCTGCTTTGTAGCCAAAGGCTGCCCAAATGAAGAAAGTGATGACGCTTAAAAACAAAAGAGATAAAATTGTATATAGTAGTCTTTTGAAAAATTTTCTCATTAATCAATCATTTAGGAAATAGCTTCTTGTTCACGGATTTTGGTAAAATAATAAAAAGGTTGCCATATGAAGGAACCTCTTTATTATTAATTGTGCTTCGAAATTTCACGCACTTCTACAGTATTACCTTCACCTTGCAGAATCGGCGCCGCTTTAGCAAACTCTGCCGCTTCATCGGCGGAATTTGCCAAGACTGTTATATAACCGCCAAGCGTTTCTTTAATGTCACCAAAAGGGCCATTTGTAACATTTTTTTTATGACTAACTACTTTGGCATCGTCGAATAACAATCCCGTACCGCTGACAAATTGATTTTTTGCAGCAATGCTGTTTACCCATTCCATTTGTTGTTTCATCCATACCTGGATTTGTTCTGGTGAAACTTTTCCGTTCACATTTTCGTGTCTAAAAAGAAGAATATACTCTTTCATTTTTTTGATTTTAAATTATTTTTGAACTATACCTTAATAACAATCATATTTCGTCAAAAGGGACACGAAATGAAAAAATATTTTGTCTGGTCATTCTTTATAGGGATCATTTATAAGTCTTTAAATGGTATTTGATTTTTTTGAGTTGTCAACTAAGAACAGATTTTGTTTTTAGTTCTCTGAATACCAATAAAAACCAATCAGAGAAGCAAATCACAACAAAGGCTTGGGCAAGTACGCTGTTCCAAATGTCGGTTAAATTGAAGAAAATATTTAAGTGCTTTGAACAAATGATCGTCCAAAACACTTTGCAAGGCAAAAGCTATCACAACAAAATACGAAAAGCTTTTTTACCTTTACCAGTCGGTATATTCTTTTTTATGCTTTTAATGGTGGCATTGGCCGCAGATCCCCTTTAATAATTGCTACTGGATATTGTGGAGCATGTTGACCCCCCAGTTATGGTTTTCAATTTCGGTTGACAGTAAAATCAGTTCAAGCTTTTACTGCCATTCCGGCGGATACTGACCCCCCTACAGGATATTGAAGAATTT
>JANXVH010000149.1 GCA_025351765.1 Pedobacter sp. | reverse complement strand
GTGGGTCGCTATACCAGCCAGGGTGCAGGTGATGCCTCAACACAAGTAGTTCCCGGCCACGAATTCCCAGATCCGCTTGGTGATTTTACCATTGCCGCATATGCAAACTGGGAAGTTGACATCTGGAAGAAACTGCGCAATGCAAAAAAGGCTATGATTACAAGGTATTTATCGACCGTTGAAGGCAAGAACTTCGCAGTAACTAACCTGATAGCTGAAGTAGCAAATTCTTACTATGAGTTGCAGGCCCTGGACAACCAATTGTTGATCGTAAAACAAAACATTGGGCTGCAAAAAAATGCGCTTGAGATTGTAAAAGTGCAGAAAGAAGCTGCACGTACAACAGAACTCGCCGTCCAAAAATTCCAGGCAGAGGTATTTAGGTCTCAAAGTATGGAATTTGAAATCATGCAAAACATTAAAGGAACCGAGAACAGGATCAACTTTCTACTTGGACGCTATCCACAAGAAATCCAAAGGGATAGGGCTGAGTTTTTGAATGTCACACCTGCTTTGGTACAAACAGGAATTCCGTCTCAATTGCTTTCCAACCGCCCGGATATTAAACAGGCCGAGCTGGAACTAGCAGCAGCAAAACTAGACGTGAAAGTTGCACGCGCAGAGTTTTATCCATCATTGGATATTTCTGCAGCAGCAGGATTTCAGGCTTTCAATCCTACCTATTTATTCAGGGCACCAGAGTCGCTGTTGTATTCCCTTGCCGGAGACATTGCCGCACCTCTGATCAACAGAAATGGAATTAAAGCAGAGTTTAAAAATGCAAATGCAAGGCAGCTTCAGGCCATGTACAATTATGAACGCATTATTTTAAATGCCTATATGGAAGTATCTACGGAGCTATCTAACGTTAGCAACCTGCAAAAGAGTTATGATTTAAAATCTAAACAAGTAGTTGCACTTAATAAATCGATCGATGTTTCTAACGACCTGTTCAAATCTGCTCGTGTAGATTATTTCGAAGTGTTGATGACACAACGTGATGCGCTAGATTCCAAACTGGAATTAATAGAAACCCGTAAGGCTCAGTTAACTGCCGCCACTAATGTTTACCGTAACCTGGGTGGTGGCTGGAAATAGATCTGCGCTTAAATTATTTTGCTGTTTATTAAAAATTTAAAAAAAGAGGATGCCCGCTTAGCTGCAGGCATCCTCTTTTTTTTGCATATTTGCCAACCAATTAAAATTTGATGAAAGTACTGAAATACGGGTATGTAGAATTTGATGCCTCCATCCAAACCTACTGGCAACAACAGGGAATTACACATGTGGTATTGAAAACTGTAGAAGACGAAATGTATGACGAAATAGAAGAGGCAGCATTTCAAATCATCCCTCAAAGAATTGTTGCAGGAACAGTAACTGAGCTAAATGCTATCGATTCTGAATATGTAAACGAATGCGCTTCGGGAGAAGACCCGGATGTAAAATTCATTGTTCACGATTCAGATTTGTAGCTTATTTGCATAACTTGTTCCACAGCTACCATACCACAATCTCTCATGCATCATTTTACATGCTAAATATCATTGACCGTAGTAGCATGCACAAAAACTTAACATGACTTGCATACTGGCTTAAAACAAATTGCGTTGTTTTGCTATTATACTCACGGAAAACAAAACTAGGATATGGAAAAAACAGCAACAAAGATCAGTGCCGACCTGCAAAAATTTATTGACAAATTTGAGCCGAACAAATTTAAACTTATGGCCAAAGGCATTGAAATACGGGGCATTAATGACATTCACAGAAACATTACACAAGCAAAAGACCTGATCGAAAGGTTAGAATTGAACCTCATCGTAGCTCATAATGCGGAAATGCTCAGTTATGGTGGCTTTGAAGTAAACAACATTACCCAGTCTTAAACTAAAATAGCCTTGCCATTTATAGACGAGGCTATTTCAAAAATTTCGCTAAATATTCACCAAAAGATAACCTAAAAGTAAAGCAAATTAAATATCAAATACGAGGTGATATTATTAACTTAGATTATAAACAAACCTTATAATCAATATGAAAACAAAGGAAGTAGCTGAAAAACTCGTTCAGCTTTGCCGAGAGGGTAAAAACACCCAGGCTATAGATGAACTTTATGCTGATAATATCATCAGTAAAGAACCCAAAGGAACGCCTATGGAAATGACCGAAGGCAAAGAAGCTGTTAAAAACAAAACCGTTTATTGGGAATCTAGCGTAGAAGAAATACACAGCGCTACCATCTCTGACCCAATTGTTGCAGAAAATCACTTTTCTGTTGTCATGAACATGGACGTTACCTACAAAGAACATGGCAGAATGGGCATGAGTGAAATCGCAGTTTATGAAGTAAAAGACGGATTGATCATAGCGGAAGAATTTTTCTACAGTATGCCTATGCAAGGCTAAAAAGCAAAAGCCCGTGACATCCATCATGGGCTTTATTAATAACCAAAGGCAGTGTTAAATCGTTAGTTCAACTCTTGTATGAAGATATACAAGAGTCGTAAAACTTATCAGGAAACATATTTGGTTTAATCGTTTAAAGTGATATCTTTGAGTAACCAATTATAAGTTATCAGTTGAAAAAAGTCGGCCTCAAAGAAATTGCTGAGTACGTAGGTGTATCTATTGCCTTGGTATCTTATGTACTTAACGGTCAGGCCGAAATCAAACAAGTAAGTAAGGTTACAGCCGATCAAATCAAAAAAGCTGCCAAGCAATTAAACTATCGCCCTAATCAAATTGCCAAAAGCCTGAAGATGCTTAAAACCCATACTATAGGTTTGGTTGTGGCCGATATAAATTACCGGTTTAGTACCGGCATAACCAGAGCCATTGAAGCCGAGGCAAAAAACGCAAACTACACCGTACTCTTTGGCAGCTCGAACGAGAATGAAGAAACTTTTGCCGAATTGGTAAATGTGCTGATAAACCGCCAGGTTGACGGCCTGATACTGGTGCCTGCTGAAAACACCCAGGAACAAATAAAAATGCTTCAAAAAGCTGAAATCCCATTTGTACTGATCGATAGAAATTTTCCGGAGATTAAAACCAACCATATCACGCTTGATAACCGTAAGGCGGCCTATGATGCTACCATACATTTAGTAAAACAGGGTCATAAACGCATAGCGTTCTTCAATTATAAAACTACTTTTAATCATCTGCACGACCGTAACCGGGGGTATCAGGACGCTTTAAAAGACAGTAATATAGTATTTAAGCCGCATTGGTTAAAAGAGATCAATAGTGTTAACCGCCAAGCCGAGATGCAACAATCGCTGAATAATATGTTAAATGGTGACGAACCTTGCGACGCGGCATTTTTTGCTACGGATACGCTAGCCATTAGTGGTCTTAAATATTTAAACAAACAAAAAATACAAGTACCACAGCAGGTATCGGTATTAAGCTTTGACGAGTCGGAAGCGTTTGAACTTTTTTATTCGCCGGTAACTCATCTTCGCCAGCCACTTCAAAAAATGGGGCAGGCAGCGGTAAGTACTTTATTTGAACTTATAAACCATAATAAAATAAATAAACAGATAAGCTTTCAGTCTGATCTGGTCATTGGCCAATCCTGCCGCGAGTAATTTTTTTTATCAAAAAAATTTAAACGTTTAAAGTAAATATTGCATTTGTAAATGCACCTAATTATACCTTATAATAAATACAATGAAAGAAAGAAAAACACGGGCAAAAAAATTGTTGAACTTTAATATTAATTGATACATCTTAAATAATCCATGAAAAAAATAATAGTCCACTACAGCCTGGTCATACTGATCATCATTGGCAGCTTACCGTTTAGCGGATATGCCCAAAAAAAAAGGCCTGTTCAACTTTTGTTAAAGTCAACTCCCTGGCATTTTGTCGAAGGGACTGCACTAAGTATGCTTTCATCAAACAAAACCCGTACAGCTTTTACCGCGCCGTTTGATAGCAGCAGCTTTACCATCAATATGCGGGTCAATCTTAATATAGGAAGTTCACCCAAAACACTGCTTAACATCCCTGGTGTATTGAAACTAACCACCTTTCAACATGACCCTAAGGATAGAAAACGTCAAAATTACCCCGCATATCCAATGCCAGATGGTTCTGTGCCGGTATTGGAAGCCGCTTTAACGCTTTATCCGCCCGGGGAACTTAAAGGACCGCGCGACATGGCCATTGGAATCCCTTTGGCAATGTTGAAAAAACCACAGGGTGAACATGATATTGTGCTTCATTTCTCGGGCGTGAGATGGACCTTATATGTGGATAATGAACTTCTTGATAATGACTTTGCCCTAGGCTATCCAAAATGGGGGAAACAAAGTAGCTGGGAAATAAATCCTTCATTAGTTTCGAAAGCTGGGATATTCTTTCCGGGGATTGAATCGCAAAGAGTGGTATTGAAAAAGCCCCGCATATCTAACGAGATACAGTATTGGACACCCCAGGGGCATAACACCTGGGTGGGCGATGTAGCAACGTTTTATAATAATGGGCGTTATCATGTATTTTATTTGTTCGATCGCCGGGGGCATGGCAGTAAATTTGGAAAAGGAGGACATTATTTTGAGCACCTTTCAACAACCGATTTTAAAACCTGGATCGAGCATGATGCCGCTACACCTATAGAGGAACAATGGGAAACCTTCGGGACCGGCACGCCTTTTATGTTTGATGGGAAACTTAGTTTGAGTTATGGCCTGCACACCACACGCATTTATCCCAAAGAACAAACCATGTTACCCCTACAATGGGATTACTACAACAAAAATGGCATAACCGGTTCTTTTCGTTATGACACTATTCCCGGTTACTTTCCTGCCGGTTCCACTTATTCTGTGAGTGCAGATGGCATCAGTAATTTCAAGAAAACAAAAATCTTATTTCACCCTTGCGAAAACCCAAGTGTATATACCGACCCCGAAGGGCGCTTACGCATGTTAGCCAACTACGGAGCGAAAGGCACCTGGGAATCTAAATCCATAGTTGGGGGCTGGCGTTCTGTAAATCCTGATTTTCCTCCCGGCGGTGATTGCACCTTTTTCTTCCGTTGGGGTAATTACGATTATGTAATAGGTGGCTTTACCGGTTATTGGTCAAAGCCGGCCAGTGCGCCCGAAGATAAGTTTGTAAACGGGGTTAAGGCCGGATTAGACTTTTACAACGGAATGAATGTACCCGCTGTTACAAAAATAAAAGACGGCCGTTATTTATTGGCCGGCTGGATACCTATGGCCGGCTGGGGCGGATCATTGGTTATTCATGAAATGATTCAGTTTCCTGATGGAAGAATAGGAACCAAATGGATGGATGAAATAATCCCGGCGACTCAAAAAGAAAGATTATTGGCGAAAGATATTAAAGCGCCTTCTTCATTCGCAACGCGGGCGTCATCTTTTCTGTTAACATTTGATGTAGAACCGGGTACAAACGTAACGGATAAACTGGGAGTGTTGTTCATGGGTACAGATGCTGAAAGCTATGCCTGCGAGGTACAGGTTAGCCCCAAGGCTAAAAAGGCGCAATATGGAAAAGGACAAATCAGTAGTTTTTCAAATCCCGAAAAATCATTACGCGAGGGCGGTTCGCCAAGTGGTGCACGTAACTATGCTATCGAAAATTTGGCAGGTACAGATAAATCTTTTCCCGTTAGGATAATTGTTAAGTATGATAGCAAGTTTGGTGGATCACAAATAGATACAGAAATTGCAGGCCTACGCACCATGATCGCTTTCCGCCCGGATTTAAAGGTGGAAAAGCTATTATTACGTTTGGAAAACACCGGAATAAAAAATGTTAAAATAGCCCCACTTAAGAATTAAACACCCCATTCTTAAAAATGCTAATCTTTGCTAAAGAGACCTGATGAAAGCGTCAGGTCTCTTTTATAAAAAACAGTACCGTGCGGTCTTGAGTCCCCCGCTTTGAATTTACCCGGTACCCAACAGAAATAATCAGGTCAAGGTTATAATGGGTAACCACTCTTTTAATTTTTCTTGAACCTTCATCTTGAACTTGTGCAAATTTTGCACAAGTTGCTTCTTCTGATAATTCCCCCGATCTATAGATGTTTTTAATATGCTTAACAAGTGAAGTACGGTCGGTATCAAAAAGATCAGCTAATTGATATTGATTTAGCCAAATGGTATCCTCCGTCAATTTTACATCGATGGCCGTCTGTCCGTCAGGGGTTTGATATATAATGATTTGATCGTTTGTCATAGATTTAAAATTAGGTTTTTATTCGTTAATATTTGTGGCTACGCTATTCAGCCACAAATAAGGAACACAAAAGCCGTTGCGTGATGCTGCGTGGTCTAGATATTGGTGTGGCCTAACATCTTCGACACGCTTTCAATCGGCACGCCATTGGATAAGGTTACCGTAGTTGGAAAGGTATGCCGGGCTATATGAAAAGTCAGCGGTTTGGTGATTCCGCATAGATCTGCTATTTCTTTCAGGTAGCTGTTCGTTTTTTGATTGCTAAGTACCGGTAATAACAGGTTACGGTTTACGCAAACGGGATGATCGCTGTAACGGTTAAGGATTTGTATTGCCGCCGGAAGCAACGGGATATGGCTTGCCGTATCTGTCTTTTGTCGCTCGGTGAATATCCATTGGTCGCCATCCATCCCGATAGCTATTTCATGCCTTTGCTGTTTCTTTATATCCGCATAGGGCAGACCGGTATAGCAGCAGAACACGAATATATCCCTGACCTGCTGTAACCTCTCTATCGTAAGTTTCTTACTTGTCATGGCTTCTAGTTCTTCCTGTGTCAGAAATAACCGTTCCTTAGCTTTGGCTTTTAACTTGTAATTGATAAAAGGATAACTGGCAGCCATTTATTTGCCAGACAATGGTTAACGATCTTTTTTAGGTGTTTGATGTATTTGGCAGCCGATACCGCACTGCATTTACATTCCGCTTTCAGGTAAAACTCAAAATCAGTGATAAAAGCATGGTTTAATTGGGCGATATCAATATCAGACTTTCCGTATTGACTTTCCAGAAAAGTGGTAAGATGCTTTTCAGAAGTGCTATAGCCTTTAAGTGTATTAGCTTCAAAACCGTTTCCCATCAATGCCTTTACCCTTGCGTTATGTTCGGCAAATAATTGCTCAGGTATCGGCTTTTAGTGGACTTGCCCGTAAACTGGTTCTGCAAGCTTTCTGCGGTAATAGGCTGATCTGCATCGATCAAGACTTGGTGCGCTACCTTTACCTTGTTTTGCAAGCTATCCAAATAGCTGTTCAATGCTCTTGTTTCTTATTTGGTACCGATACCCCGCCCGGCATGGCTGTTCCATCTGGCAGGATCGCATTCTCGTCCGGCGGACATTTCCGCACGTTACCATTGACGGTGATGCGCATGTATAGGCCATTGCGCCGCCTTTGTAGTTCTTTTGCTTTCTTAGATAGAATAGCAGGTGAAAGTTACTTCTCATAATTACAAGCTTAAAAGTTAAACAAAAGTAAGACTGTAAGCTCCTACAATCAAGATGTTCAACAATTTAACAGGCTGACTTTCAATTGATTATTAGCAATTCGGCGCGTAGTATAATCCATTTGGTACGCACCGAATTACAACCTTTTTTGTTGCGAATTGGTGCATAAAATGGTGTTTTGATACCAATAAAAAACCCTGCAAACATTGAATTTGCAGGGTTTTTTTAAGTTTTACTACTTGTAAAAGTAGCCCGTAGGGGAATCGAACCCCTGTTTCCAGAATGAAAATCTGGCGTCCTCACCCCTAGACGAACGGGCCATTTAAGATTGCCTTAGTTTCTTGCAAAACTACGAACCTTTTTAGGTAGCGGGGACCAGACTCGAACTGATGACCTTCGGGTTATGAGCCCGACGAGCTACCAACTGCTCCACCCCGCACTATAATACAATTTAAAAGCTTCTGTTAAATCCTTAACTCTTCTTCCGAATTGGAATGCAAAGATATAATTCGTTTCTTTGCGGTGCAAATTTATTTTAAAAAATATTTTCATGGCACATAAAGCAGGTTTTGTAAGTATAATTGGTAAGCCTAATGTTGGCAAATCTACCTTAATGAATGCCCTGGTGGGCGAAAAGCTTTCTATCATCACTCCTAAAGCTCAGACTACCCGCCACCGTATTCTCGGAATTGTCAATCAAGAAGATTATCAAATCGTATTTTCTGATACTCCGGGTATCATAAAACCCAGGTACGGCTTGCAAGATTCTATGATGAGCTCAGTAAAAGGTGCTTTGACAGATGCCGACCTACTCCTATTCGTTACCGATATCAATGAGCAACATGATGAGAATGATGTACTTGAGAAGATCATCAATACTACCATTCCAATGATTGTGCTGATTAATAAAATAGATAACGCTACCCAGGAACTAGTTGATGAAAAAAGTGCTTTCTGGCAGGAGAAGCTTAATCCTAAGTATATCTTCGCCATCTCAGCCCTGCATAAATATAACCTGGAAGGTATTATGGATATGATTCTGGATTATATTCCAGAACATGCCCCATTTTATGATAAGGAAGACCTGACAGACCGCACCCAGCGATTCTTTGTATCTGAGATTATCCGTGAGAAAATATTTAATAACTACCAGAAAGAAATTCCCTATAGTACTGAAGTAGTAATTACTGCTTTTAAAGAAGAAGAAACCATTACCCGCATTAGTGCTGAGATTGTGGTGGAGCGCGATTCACAAAAAAATATCTTGATAGGAAAAGGTGGTTCTATGCTTAAAAAGGTGGGCACTGAGGCGAGAAAGGATATTGAGAAATTCCTGGATCAAAAAGTATTCCTTGAAACTTTTGTTAAGGTAATCCCAGAATGGCGTAGTAAAAAGAACTATTTAAAAGGTTTCGGGTACGAAAATTAAGCTTACCTTTGCAACCCCTTAATAATTAATACAATTCACAAATATACATGAGTAACATTATCGCAATTGTCGGAAGACCAAACGTAGGCAAATCTACCCTTTTTAACCGCTTAACAGAAAGTCGCAAAGCTATTGTTGATGACTTTAGCGGTGTTACGCGTGATCGCCATTACGGATCTGCAGAGTGGACAGACAAGCAATTTACTGTTATTGATACGGGTGGATATGTAGCCAACTCTGAAGATGTTTTTGAAGCTGCCATCCGCGAACAGGTTATTATTGCCATTGAAGAAGCAACTGTTTTGCTCTTTATGGTTGATGTTACCACTGGCATTACTGATCTTGATGATGAAATTGCACAATTATTAAGAAGAAGTAAAAAACCTGTTTTTACTATTGTAAACAAGGTTGACAACACACAACTGCAAAATGAAGCGGCAGTATTTTACGGTTTTGGCTTAGGAGAGATTTACCCAATCTCGTCTATGACGGGCTCTGGTACTGGCGATTTGCTGGATGAGGTGATTACCCATTTTGAAGACATCCCTGAAGACGAAAATGCATTGCCTAAAATCACTATTGTTGGCAGGCCTAACGTTGGTAAATCATCCCTTATCAATGCGCTTATTGGTAAAGAAAGAAATATTGTTACACCGATTGCGGGGACTACCAGGGATTCGATTCATATTCATTACAACCAATTCGGTCATGAATTTATGTTTATTGATACCGCCGGACTAAGAAAAAAGACCAAGGTTAAAGAGAATATAGAATTTTACTCTGTAATGCGCACAATTAAGGCGCTGGAAGAAGCCGACGTAGTGATCTTGATGATTGATGCCATGGAAGGATTGGAATCTCAGGACGTGAACATTTTCCATCTTGCAGAGAAAAACAAGAAAGGAATTGTGATATTGGTAAATAAGTGGGATTTAGTGGAGAAGGATAGCAAAACCACCAAGCTGTTTGAAGATCAGATCCGCACCAAGTTACAGCCGTTTACCGATGTCCCTATCGTGTTTACTTCGGTAGTAAATAAGCAAAGGATTTTTCAGGCAATAGAAACAGCATTGGAAGTGCACAAGAACAGGGCTAAGAAAGTACCTACTTCTAAGCTAAATGATGTGATGCTGCCCATCATTGAAAAATACCCGCCGCCGGCGCTTAAAGGAAAGTACATTAAAATTAAATACATTACACAAATCAGTGCAACATCTCCTATGTTTGCTTTCTTCTGTAACCTGCCTCAATACATTAAAGAGCCCTATAAGAGGTTTGTTGAAAATAAAATAAGGGAAAATTTTGATTTTACCGGAGTACCTATTCAAATCTATTTTAGACAGAAGTAAACTTACTGCAAGCTGCTAATGGCTTGTTTTACTACTGCATCGCTAAGATTAAGCGCCTTGTAATAGCCTGCGCCACCTAGGTGGTATTTGCAAAGCAACAGTTTAACATCGCTTAAAATGATGGGCTTTGCTGCAGCCAGCTGATGTGAATTAATTAAAATATTTTTACTATGAATATATTTTATAAGGTCTTTGTAATCGGTTTCATTGATGGTAAAGGAATTTAAGTTCTGCTCTATAAACGATGGGGTATACCTGTTTGCCAACACGTCATACACAAAATCAATAAGTACTTTTTTAGCAGCTAGATTGGCATATAATTTATTGTAGCCAATGGTATCCAATTTTACATAGATATCCGGTTGGATGCCTCCTTCTGCAAAAAGCCTTTTCTTTACCATGTCTTTTGGCGTTTGCTTACTGTCTGTTAGCTCTCCATCGTTAAAACGGTCTTCAATTTCTTTCTGATAGGCATTATAGCCTTTTTTGTAAGACTTTTGAATGCTTCTTCCTAATGGGGTGTAATACCTAGCAATAGTTAAGTTAAGTGCAGAGCCATCGCCAAAAGGGAATTGTTCTTGTACCAAGCCCTTTCCAAATGAACGGCGACCGATTATAATACCCCTGTTAAGATCTTGTACGGCACCTGCAAGGATTTCACTTGCTGATGCTGAATTCTCATTAATTAAAACCACAAGTTTACCATCTTCAAACTCTCCACCTCCTGTAGCCACATAATCTGTACGCGGTTCGTGTTTCCCTTCCGTGTAAACAATTAATTTATTTTCCTGAAGTATTTGGTTGGCTAAACCGGTAGCTGCAGTCAGGTAGCCGCCGCCGTTGTCTCTTAAATCAAGAACAAGCTTTTTCATTCCCCTTGATTTTAGGTCTTTTATAGACTCTACAAAATCTTTATCTGTATCTGCCCCAAATTTACTGATCCTTATGTAACCAATTTCCGAACTTAGTAAATAAGAGGCATCTATAGTGCTCACCTTTACCTGGTCTCGTTTAATAGTTAGGGCAACTTGCTGTGCAGCTCCAGGATGTAGAATAGTTAACGTTACGGGTGTGCCGCGCGGCCCTTTTATCTTGCCCGTTACTTGTATTTTGGGGAGCGACATGCCACTTACAACCAGAGAATCGATCTTTAAGATTTTATCGCCCTGCTTTATACCTGCGGCATAGGCAGGCCCATCTTTCACTACATTGGTAACAAGCAAGGTGTCTTTCAAAATATAATATTCTACTCCAACACCGGCAAAATTGCCACCAAGATTTTCTGCAAAATCATTGGCCTCTGCTGGAGGTAAATAAGCACTATGCGGATCCAGCTTGTGCAACAGGCTATCTATAGGTAAATGATTTAATGAATCTGCATTTATATCGTCTACGTAGTTCTTATTGATGATATGGATAATCTCGTCTACTTTTTCGGCATTATTATCTGCAAAGTGGGTGCTGCGTGTAAAATGATAACCCTGATCTTTAAGAAATTTATAGCCCATAAACATCCCTCCTATTAAGGTTATCGAATAGGTTAAGGAGATAATAAGGTTAAAACGGGTAGTCTTCTTCATTGGCGCGATGACGCATACAAAGTTAATAAAATACAGCTCATTCGGACAAAAAACAAGTATCAATTTTATTTGTTTTTTCTAATATTTTTTGCGGTTTTAAATGATTAACGCTATAATTTCTCGTTTAAAAAGAAAAAGCCGAGTTTTATAAAATTATAAGAAACGCGGGTCTAAATTACGCTCCGTAATACAACAGAAAGAAGACAACATGATTAGAATAACTGAAAAAGAATCTAAGTATAATAATATCGATCTGATGTCTGTGGCTGAAATTCTTCATAGCATAAATATCGAAGATAAAACTGTTCCGCTTGCTGTAGAAAAAGCCATGCCTCAAATTGAACAACTCGCTTTGGCTGTTACCGAAAGGATGCGCAACGGCAGCAGGTTATTTTACATAGGTGCTGGTACTAGTGGCCGTCTTGGTGTAGTTGATGCTTCTGAATGCCCCCCTACTTTTGGGGTGCCGTTTGACCGGGTAGTAGGAATTATTGCAGGGGGTGATACGGCCATCAGGCGTGCGGTTGAAAACGCAGAGGATGATGCGGAGCAGGCATGGAAGGATTTGCAGGAGTATGACATTCAAAGTAGCGACTGCCTTGTAGGCCTGGCCGCCTCTGGTACTACGCCCTATGTGGTTGGTGGCTTAAATACTGCGCGTGAGCATGGCGTGTTAACTGGATGCATTGTTTGTAATGATGGCGGGCCAATTGTTGCAGAAAGTGATTTCCCTGTTGAGGTGGTAGTCGGCCCAGAATTTCTTACCGGATCTACCAGAATGAAATCTGGTACTGCACAAAAGCTTGTACTAAATATGCTAAGTACCACGGTAATGATAAAATTGGGCAGGATAAAGGGAAACAAAATGGTAGATATGCAGTTAACTAATCATAAACTGGTAGATAGGGGTACGCAGATGGTCATGGAAGAATTGAACGTAGCGCATGACGAAGCCGCAGAATTGCTGATCCGTTATGGAAGTGTGCGCAAGGCTGTAGAAGCTGCTCAAAAGAATAAATAGTTATGCACGAGATAGAACCTTATTACCAATGGAGGGACGATTATATCGCTGCTGAAGATGAACGATCCCCATTTTTTGAAACCCAGTACTCTGAATTTTATTTCGATAAACAATTATACAATTTCCTGATTCACCCGCAATGGGATGATTTTGGCTCCAATACGTTGTACATCAAAGTGCTGTACACAGACTATGACCGGAGATATAGCATTATTGAATTTATTGGGGAATGGAATGACGCCATCAACAACGATATCATGTTGCTAAAAAGGGAAATCATTGAGTTGATGATCGATGAAGGCATCAATAAGTTTATCCTGATAGGTGAGAATGTACTTAACTTCCATTCGTCGGAAGAAGATAGCTATTATGAAGAGTGGTTTCAAGATGTGGAAGATGGCTGGATATCAGGCGTTAATTTTCAAGAACATGTGATAAAAGAGTTCAGGGACAGCAACATTGATTATTACATTAACTTTGGCGGCCAGCTTGACGATTTGGCATGGCGCACACTTAAACCCCTTCAAATATTTAAAAAAGTGGAAGAAATCCTGACAAAAAGGCTCGGGGCATAAGATTTGTATCTCTAAAAGTATTGCTATATTTATACAAAATTTAAGACACATGGATAATAAAAATAATTACGAGTGGGCACAAGAATCTGTCTTTGTACAGCAGGAAAAAACAGTAGCCAAGAAATTTTTTGCAAATGTTTTCCTATGGATGTTTGTAGCCTTAAGTTTATCGACGGCAGCAGCTTTATTCATTTCATCTTCAGAGGCTGCGCTAAGTCAGCTGATTAACTTTGAAACAGGGCAAAGAACTGTTTTGGGTTATATTGCAATGTTTGCACCGATTGGTTTGGTATTGTTGATGGGCGCAGGATTTAGTCGCCTATCTTACGGAGCACTAATTGGAGTATTCGTACTCTTCTCGGTATTACTGGGTGTTAGTTTAAGCTTCATTTTATTGATTTATACGGCAGGCTCTATCGCTACCGCTTTTGGAGCCGCCGCTGCAATATTCGGGATTATGGCATTTTTAGGCTATACTACTGATGTTGATCTGACTAAATTTGGTCCTATTTTAATGGTTGGTGTTGCTGGCCTTTTTATAGCCAGCCTTGTTAACTTATTGATCGGTAGCAGCACATTTAGCTATATAATGAGTTTCTTTGGCGTAGCAATTTTTACTGCATTAACGGCTTATGATGTTCAAAAGCTAAAGCAAATTGGTGAAGGGCTTGAAGCTGATGGAAGTGAAATTGTGGCCGCAGATGCTAAGAAACTAGCAATAATGGGCGCACTTTCTTTATACTTAGATTTCATCAACATCTTCCTTTTCTTATTGAGAATTTTTGGCGGAAGAAAATAATAAAAATTTAAAACTCTAAGCGATCAGGTAAAGCAACATCTTATCTGGTCGCTTTTTTATTACCCCTATATTTTAAGGCGTTTTTATGGGGCAACTGGTGCCCTACTAGCTTTTCCTGCACTCTTATAGCACTAGTAGGCCCTTTCCAGCTACTTGGGTGCGGAAAGGGATACCTTGACCGCACCAATCCCCCAAGTATCCTGCACGAAACCCGCAAGAAACCCCAAAGTTGATTTGGATTAAACCCTAGCTCAATTGAACACTCCAATTTTTCCAGAACCTCTCTATCTACTTGCAAAGTAACTTAAATATTGTGGCCATTAAAAACACTCGAAATTTCAGGCTTATAAGTAAAAATACCGCGTATATTTTTGCACTTTAAATGCCATAAATAATAAGCAATTATCCCATTTATAATTGCTTATTATTAGTTATTTAGGCAATTTTTTCGTACATTTGTACACTGGAAATCAGCAGGAAATTGACTACTGTAATAGTGCTCGTTTACACGCTGTTATAGCAGGTAAAAAAAGTTCTTTGAAATACTAAATTAAAGAGGTTTGGCGCTATTCTAATTACTAATCTTTCATACCTTTTAGTCTTTTTTTTCTGTTATGGTTAAGGTTATCCCCCAGCTAAAGCAAAAACGTCAGCTAGCGCTACTGTATGGCTGCCAGGGTCTGCATTAACGCCTGCATTGAGCATTGCCCAGGCAACAGTTGATCCCGTTATAGGGCGGTACTTTTTAAATAGTCCCAATGTATTTAAAGCTGTAAGCACCCAGAAGCCTGCTTTTTCACCAAGACGGCTCTTATCTCTATCGCCCACTAATAAGCTTGGCTGTATCAGGTGTATGCTGGAAAAATTGAGCGGCTGCACATCTCGCTCCAACTCCCCCTTCATCCTGGAATAAAAAAGCTTTGAATCTGTACTTGCGCCTGCAGAGGAAATCAAAACATAAGTAGGAATACCATTTGCCGCCCCTGTGCTTGCAAAGTTATATTGATAGGTATAATCAATCTTGTATTGCGCATCTTTACTCCCTGCTTGCGAAAGTGTGGTGCCCATACTGGAAAATAACACATCGCCTTTTACAAGATGAGACCAGCTTGCAGGATCGTTAAAATTAACCAGGTACTCTTCCAAGTTGCTTGCAGAAAGTCCCGTTGGACGGCGCACAAATACCAACACCTTTTCAAAACGCTCGTCTGCAAGCAGTAATTTCACCAGCTCATTGCCAACAAGTCCGGTAGCGCCAATAACTAATGCTATTTTTTTCATGTAATTTCCTTCAAAATATCACAAAGTAAACATTTAGCAGTTAACAGGTGGCATTTTCGGCAAAGGGTTGGCAACTATTATTTAGCGTTGGCAATTATTGAGCTATCTGCAATCATTATTGCCTCTGATGCAAATTGCGAAGATTTTAAACTTGCAAAGTCATTAAGCTTCACATTGTTCATATTGCTTGCTACAATTGTACTCTGATCTGCGGCACCGCTTATTTTTAATACCGCATTATCAGACACCACACTATAGATACTGCTCACAGTGGCTTTAATTTTGGCCGTAGCGTTTTGGCTTAAAAACAATTGAAGATATTTTACATCAAAGTTATTGCTGGTTAGAACGACAGATTGTCCGTATGCTTCAATGCGTTGGAGGTTTTTAACCGTAATGTTGATGGTTACTTGTGAGGATTCCATAGAATTTATATACAGCGTTTGGCCATCGGTTAATACAGATGTTTTCTCAGGATTGAAGCTATCAGATACCTGTACTATTTCTTTCTCACCCTGTGTTAGCACAATTTTTACGTTTCCGCTAACCCAAATTTTATTGAAGCCATTTGCTGCTGTAATTCTAGTGGTGGCTGTGGTGGTTTGCCCCGCTGCAAATGTTGTAAATGCAGATGAAGTTAAAACTAATGCTGTTAATGCTACTGCGAATAATGTTTTTGTTAGAGTTTTCATGTCGTTTGAATTTTGAGGTTTTTCTTTTGTTTGTTATTAAGACGCAGCGAGGACAAAAACGTTGCAAGGGTATTTGCGATACTATACCAGTACTGGGGAAGTGACGACCAACTCCCTTTATTATTCGACGAACGCACCGTTTCAAAATTAAATTCCCCTTGTGGGCGTAAAGAGAGCCATATAGCGAACTTTATTCGTATTAATAGCTGTTTTTTTGGAAATGATTTTTCTTTGTTGCATTTTTGTACTGCTTATAGAGAAAGACGGAGGGATTAGACCCTGCGAAGTCTTAGCAACCTGTGCTTACAAGGTGCTACATTCTACTGAAGCCGGTTATTTGGCCTCTGAAAGATAAGTTAGTTGATGGCATTGATGCCAATCGGTTAGCAGACTTCAATATTTCCCTTAAGCTTTGTTTGTAATTCGTTCGGCACTTGTTTTGGCTCTGTCCACTATCAAAAACAGCTTATTATCAACTCATATGGATACTATTTAAATGAACATTAGAGAAGAATTAGAAAAACGTATTCTGATTATCGACGGTGCAATGGGTACTATGATCCAGCGCTATGTTTTAACCGAAGAGGATTTTAGAGGGGAGCGTTTTAAAGATCACCCTTGTGATGTAAAGGGAAACAATGATTTGCTTAACATTACAAGGCCTGACATTATCAAGGCCATTCATACGGAATATCTGAAGGCCGGAACTGATATTATTGAAACAAATACTTTTAGTACACAGCGCATTTCCCTGGCAGATTACCAGATGGAAGAGCTGGATTATGAAATGAGCTTTGAAGGCGCCAAAATTGCTAAAGAAGCCATTACTGAATTTATGGCGCTTAATCCCGGCAGGCAGTGCTTTGTTGCTGGTGCTGTTGGCCCTACTAACAGAACCCTATCCATCTCCCCTGATGTAAATGACCCAGGTTACAGGGCCCTCACTTTTGATCAGCTTGTGGATGCTTATGACGTACAGATTAGGGGTTTGGTAGATGGCGGTGCAGATGTGCTGCTAATAGAAACTATCTTTGATACATTAAATGCCAAAGCTGCCATTTACGCTATTAAACAATATGAAACCGTAATAGGCAAAAAAATAGAGATCATGATCTCGGGCACCATTACAGATGCATCGGGCAGAACACTGTCTGGCCAAACGGTTGAGGCTTTTTTGAACTCTGTAATCCACGCCGAGCCACTGAGTATTGGTTTTAATTGCGCGCTGGGTGCTAAAGACATGAGGCCGCATATTGAAGAGCTTTCTGCCAAGGCGAGCTGTTATGTATCTGCCTATCCAAATGCAGGGTTACCAAATGAATTTGGCGCTTATGATGAGATGCCGCATGAAACTGCACACCTGGTTGGAGATTTTATACAACATGGCTTTGTAAATATTGTGGGTGGATGCTGCGGTACCACGCCAGATCATATAGGCTGTATTGCTGAAAAAGCTAAAGGTGTAGAACCGAGAAAGATCCCTGAAATTTCAACTTATATGCGATTAAGTGGCTTAGAGCCGGTGGCTATTACCCCTGAAAGTATATTTGTGAATATTGGTGAACGTACAAACATTACAGGGTCGCCCAAATTTTCAAAGCTTATCCTTAGCGGAGATTTCGAAGCCGCCCTTACTGTCGCAAGACAGCAGGTAGAAGGAGGCGCACAGGTGATTGATGTGAATATGGATGAGGGCATGATCGATTCTGAAGCATCAATGACAAAGTTCTTGAACCTCATTGCCTCTGAACCTGATATCTCTAAACTTCCAATCATGGTGGATTCGTCCAAATGGACGGTGATTGAAGCTGGTTTAAAATGCCTGCAAGGTAAAGGAATTGTAAACTCTATTTCTTTAAAAGAGGGCGAGGACAAATTTAGGGAAAGTGCCCGTAAGGTGATGACTTATGGAGCTGCCGTAGTAGTGATGGCTTTTGATGAAAAAGGACAGGCAGATAATTTTGAAAGAAGAAAAGAGATTTGTAAAAGATCTTATGGCATATTGGTTGATGAGATCGGTTTTCCACCGCAAGACATCATCTTTGATCCGAACATACTTACCGTTGCAACGGGTTTGGAAGAGCATAATAATTATGCAGTAGATTTTATAAATGCTACCAGATGGATTAAGGAAAATCTTCCTTTTGCTAAGGTAAGTGGCGGAGTATCTAATATCTCTTTCTCTTTTAGGGGCAATAATACGGTACGAGAAGCAATGCACTCTGCCTTTTTATACCACGCTATTAAAGCTGGTTTAGATATGGGCATTGTAAACGCAGGAATGTTAGAAGTTTACCAGGAGATACCTCCTGAGTTGCTTATCCTTGTGGAAGATGTTTTACTAAACAGGAGAGATGATGCTACTGAAAGGTTAGTAGAATTTGCGGATACAATAAAATCTAAAGGCAAAGAGATTATACGTGACGAAGAGTGGAGAAAAGAACCAGTTGAATCTCGTTTATCGCATGCGCTGGTTAAGGGAATTATTGAATATCTTGATGCAGATGTGGAGGAAGCCAGACAAAAGTACCCCAGACCAATACATGTGATTGAAGGCCCACTAATGGATGGGATGAATATTGTGGGAGATCTTTTTGGTGCTGGCAAAATGTTTCTTCCACAGGTGGTCAAATCTGCCCGCGTAATGAAAAAGGCTGTGGCCTATTTACTGCCTTTTATTGAGCAAGAAAAACTGGACAATCCAGATCAGGATCAGAACTCGTCCGCAGGAAGGGTCTTAATGGCCACTGTTAAAGGTGATGTGCATGATATAGGTAAAAATATTGTAGGCGTAGTATTGGCCTGTAACAACTTCGAAATTGTTGATATGGGCGTGATGGTTCCTGCGCAGGACATCATTAAAAAAGCGAAAGAAATTAATGCAGATATTATTGGTTTAAGCGGACTGATCACACCTTCGCTAGACGAGATGGTACATTTTGCCAAAGAGATGGAACGTGAGGGCTTTACCATTCCGCTAATTATTGGTGGGGCTACAACATCTCGTATACATGCTGCCGTTAAGGTTGCGCCTAATTATTCTGGTCCGGCGATCCACGTATTGGATGCATCAAGGAGTGTTACGGTGTGCAGTACATTAATGAACAAGGATACCCGTGGCGCCTATATTTTGGGCATCCGTGAGGAATACGATAAAGCGCGTGAAGCCCATTTAAACAAACGGTCTGATAAACGTTTTAAAACGATTGGAGAGGCCAGGGCTGATAATTTTAAATTAGATACTGCCCTAGTGGCTCCCGCTCCTTCCTTTTTAGGAACGCGTGTTTTTGAGAATTATCCACTAGAAGAGCTGGTTCCATATATCGACTGGACACCTTTTTTCCAAACATGGGAATTGCGCGGTAGTTATCCACGTATATTGGAAGATAAAGTAGTTGGCGATGAGGCCAAAAGACTGTTTGCTGATGCTAAGACTCTTTTACAAAGAATTGTAGACGAGAAGTTACTAACCGCAAAAGCAGTAATAGGTTTTTGGCCGGCGCGGTCTGTTGGGGATGACATTGAGTTAGCGGTTACAGACCCCGATACGCAGGAACAAACTAAAGTGATGATCCATACCCTTCGCCAGCAGGCAGAAAAGGTTGCAGGTCAGCCTTATTACGCGCTCTCTGACTTTATTGCACCAAAAGAAACTGGTATTCCGGATTATTTTGGTGGTTTTGCATTAACTACAGGAATTGGTTGTGATGAACTAGTTGCTGAATTTGAAGCCAATTATGACGACTACAACAGCATTATGACTAAGGCTTTAGCCGACAGGCTTGCTGAGGCTTTTGCAGAAAGGATGCATGAACTGGTGCGTAAGGATTATTGGGGGTATGCAAAAGAGGAAAGTCTAAGTAACGAAGACTTGATTAAGGAAGAGTATGAAGGTATTCGTCCGGCACCCGGATATCCGGCGTGTCCGGAACACACTGAAAAAGGGACTTTATTTGAACTGCTTGATGCAGAAAACAAGATAGGACTTCATTTAACAGAAAGCTATGCGATGCACCCAACCGCAGCAGTTAGCGGGTTCTATTTTGCACACCCTCAATCACGTTATTTTGGTCTTGGTAAGATTACGAAGGACCAGGTTGAAGAGTATGCGACAAGAAAGAATATGACCCTTGATGAAGTAGAAAGATGGTTAAGCCCGAACTTAGCTTATTAAAATTACCCTGAATTTATTACGCCAATACAGAACCAGACAAATGAAAATAATTGACCATATCAACAATGCTAAGGGTAATACCTTGTTCTCTTTTGAATTATTACCGCCGATAAAAGGTCAGAGTATCAAGGGTATATTTGACGCAATAGATCCGTTAATGGAGTTTAATCCTCCCTTTATAGATGTAACATACCTTAGAGAAGATTACATATATAAGCAGCATGCAAATGGTTTGCTGGAAAAAGTTGCCTATCGTAAACGCCCAAGTACAGTAGCTACTTGTGCCGCTATTATGAATAAATATAAAGTTGATGCAGTACCGCATTTGATTTGTGGTGGCTTTACGAAAGAGGAGACTGAAAATGCATTGATAGATATGCAATTTTTAGGGATTGACAATGTATTGGTACTCCGTGGTGACGCAAGAAAAAGTGATTCTGCTTTTATACCTACACCAAATGGACATGCATTTGCATCTGATCTTTTAGGGCAAGTGGCTGATTTGAACAAGGGTAAGTACCTGCACGACGACATGGGTACTTCAGAACGTACTGATTTTTGCATCGGTGTAGCTGGCTATCCAGAAAAACATTTTGAATCTCCAAATCTGGATACCGACTTTAGATACCTGAAACTAAAAGTAGACATGGGTGCTGAATTTATTGTAACGCAGATGTTCTTTGATAATTCAAAATACAAGGAATTTGTAGATAAATGCCGTGCCAATGGCATTAACGTACCTATAATTCCTGGCCTTAAGCCCATTACAAGTAGTAAACAACTTATAAGTTTACCCAAAGTTTTTCATCTGGACATCCCATTAGAACTAAGTGAAGCAGTACAGGCATGCAACAATGAAAAAGATGTAAAAGCGGTGGGGATTGAATGGATGATCAATCAATGTAAAGCGCTGAAAGCCATGGGTGCTCCTGTACTGCACTTTTATACAATGGGTAATCCAGAGCCTACAAAGAAGATAGTTCAGGGGGTATTCTAGCATATTTTTGAAATACTCTTTGTATCTTACATTTTCCATTGTTCATAAATTATGAAGAATCAATTGATACTTGTTGTGTTTATTATTAGTTCGATTGTTGCTTGCACAACCATTAAGACGGGTACAATTGGCAGCGAAGGCTTGTCGCAACTTGGCGGTGTTTGGGAACTAAATCATGTTTCAGGCCCAAGGATGGCTTTTAATGGCCTATATCCCGGCAAAAAGCCATTTATAGAATTCAATACCCGTGAGAAAAAATTTAGCGGAAGTACCGCTTGTAATTCGTTTTCTGGAGAATTGATAGCTGACGATAGCAACATTAGTTTTAATGAGCCCTTTATTACAACAAAAATGGCTTGTCCGGGTGAAGGAGAAGCCGTATTTACCGAAATGCTTAAAAAAGTGAATACCTATTCGATAAGCAATGATACCACGCTTTATTTCATGATGGGTGATATAGTTGTGATGCGGTTTTATAAAAAGCAGGAGTAAACCCTGCTTTTTATAAAATGGAGTGGCTTATCAGCCTTCTAAAAGATAACTGCGAAAAGCCTGATAATTATTATTTAATGATGTTGCTATTTTTGGCTGATCCATTAACCTCTTAACCTGCTCAGGTATTTCAATTACTGATTTGATATTTTCAGGAAACACATCAAGAAATTTACAGGCGTGTGCGGTAGACAGAAATACACCAGAATCTGTGCTATTTGCCTGTTTACGATAATGCTGAAGTGCCAGGTATGCAATAGCCGTATGCGGACAAGCAATATATTGGTACTGATCATAAATTTGGTTCATTCCGGCAAGTGTCTCTTCATCAGTAAAACTGTAACTAGTAATCAAATGTTTAATTGCCATAAGATCACCCTTAAACATATCCATAATGCGCACCCAGTTACTTGGCGCCCCTACGTCCATTGCATTTGCATACGTTTGTACTGAAGGCTTAGCCTCATACACCCCTGTTTCTAAATACCTTGGAACGGTATCATTAACATTAGTTGCAGCAAGGAACTGTTTTACTGGGAGACCCATTTTAAAGGCCAGTAAACCAGCAGCAATATTCCCAAAATTACCTGATGGCACAGAGAATACTATATCTTCTATACCCTGGCGTTTTAATTGTGCATAGGCATTAAAATAATAAAACGTTTGAGGAATAAGCCTGGCAATATTAATAGAATTTGCGGAGGTAAGTCGCAATTTCTCATTTAACTGTTCATCTGCAAAGGCAAGTTTAACCAATGCTTGGCAATCATCAAATGTACCATCTACTTCTATTGCGCGGATATTTTGTCCATTTGTGCAAAGCTGTAATTCTTGAATATTACTTACTTTACCTTTTGGATAAAGTATAGTAACGCGAGTGTTAATTATACCAAGAAAGCCTAATGCTACAGCTCCACCTGTATCTCCAGAAGTGGCAACAAGAACGTCCAACATTTTCTCATTTTCTTTTAAAAAATAAGCCATCACACGGCTCATAAACCTAGCTCCAAAATCTTTAAATGCAAGGGATGGCCCGTGAAAAAGCTCCAGAACGTAAATATTCTCCTCAAGTTTTACAACAGGAGCCTCAAAATTAATGGCGTCATCAATGATGCTTTGTAAATCCTCAGATGGTATGGCGTCTTGAAGCAATACAGAGGCTACTTTAAAGGCAATTTGAGATAAAGTAAACCGCTCAATGTTTTGAATAAATTCTGTATCAAGCTCAGAAATAAAAGAGGGCATGTAAAGACCCTTATCTGCCGGCATGCTGTTAAAAACAGCAGTTTGAAACGCTGCCCGCAGGCTATGGTTATTTGTACTATATAGTTTCATTTGATTAATCAATTATAATAGGCCCTTTTTTATTTACTTCAGAGACAAAGGAAAGACTATTGATGGCCATTTTTTTTAGGTGGTTTTGCAATTGTTCTGTGATCTTATGCGCCTCATCAGCATTGCGGGTTAAAGCAAAAACAGATGGGCCAGAACCGGAGATTCCAAAACCAATTGCTCCTGCATTAAGTGCAAGTTGCCTTAAAACATAAAAATCAGGGATGAGGATTGCACGAGTTGGCTCTACAAGCACATCAGTCATGCTCCTGCCGATCAGCTCGTAATCCTTCATAAAAAGACCGCTTACCAGCCCAGCAACATTGCCCCATTGGATAACTGCATCTTTAAGCAATACCTTTGAACGGATCATTTGTCTTGCATCTTTTGTTGGAACATCTACCTCTGGGTAAACGATAGCGGCGTGTAAATCTTCCGGAAACGGCAAACTGATGATATCCAGTGGCTCATAGCTTCTGATAAGTACAAAACCTCCCATAAGCGCGGGCGCAACATTATCAGCATGTCCGTAACCACAAGCCAGTTCTTCACCTTTCATGGCAAAAGGTACAAGCTCCTTTGCTGTCAATATATTATTAAATAAGGTATTGATAGCAAACAGTCCAGCTACCGTACTTGCTGAACTAGACCCTAGTCCGCTGCCTATTGGCATTTTTTTATGCAATTCGATATCTATCCCGAAATCTGGATGACCGATATGATTTAAGTAATGCTGTACACTGGCACTCACCGTATTTTTTTCAGGATTTAAGGGTAGCTTACCGTCATCCCCTGTAATTTTTGATATGAAAATACCCTTTGTGTCCTTAACCTTCATGATTACTTCATCGCCGGGCGCATTAACTGCAAAACCAAGCACATCATAACCACATACTACGTTTGCCACGGTGGCTGGGGCAAACACTTTTATTGAATTGTTCATTTGGGTTTTTATCTTTTTCCTACGTTAATAATATCTGCAAATACGCCTGCGGCAGTTACTTCTGCTCCGGCACCCGGGCCTTTTATCACCAATGGACGATCTTTATACCTGTTGGTGGTAAAAGAGATGATATTATCACTGCCTGATAATGTAAAGAATGGATGTTGCTCATCTACCATTTGAAGTGTAATTGCTACTTTTCCATTCTCTAATTTTCCAATGTAGCGAAGAACCTTTCCCTGAGTAGCAGCTGTGTTTTTAAGATTTTCAAAATAACCGGTATTGTTTTCCAATTCTTGATAAAAATCTGCTACTGTAACTGCCGCCATGCAGCTTGGAGGCAGCATATTTTGAAGTACTATGTCCTGCTCTTCTAAAAGGTAACCAGCATCCCGGGCAAGGATGAGCATCTTACGCATAAAATCTTTACCATTAAGGTCATCACGCGGATCTGGCTCTGTGTAACCTTTATCTTGCGCTTCTCTAACTACTTCATGAAACAGTACTCCATCTTTATAATTATTAAAAATGTAAGATATCGTACCTGATAAAATGGCCTCAATACTCGAAATCTTATCACCGCTAAGCATAAGATCCCTAAGGGTACGAATTATAGGTAATCCGGCTCCTACATTAGTTTCATAGAAAAAATCTACGCCATAAGTTCTAGCTGCCTGCTTAAAGTTGGCATACTGCTCATATTCTGCCGAGTTACCAAGTTTATTACAAGTGACCACAGAAATACTGGATTGCAAAATATCAAGATAAAACTCTACCGGATTATGACTTGCTGTATTGTCTACAAAAACACAATTTGGTAGGTTCATAGCCCTCATCTTTTTAATAAATTCCGGCAGGCTTGCTAAGGTATCCTGTTGGTTTAGCTCTTGCTCCCATGTGTCAAGATTTATACCATTTGGATTAAGATACATTTTACGGGTATTACTAATACCCATTACCTTTACTTGAAGATCATTGTTATCTGACAAAAATGGCATTTGACTTTGAAGCTGCTTGAACAGTGTTTTACCAATGTTTCCTGTACCGAGACAGAAAATATGCAGCGTTTTTTTAAGGTCTGAATAGAAGGCGTCATGTACTGCATTTACTGCCTTTGAAAGATCAGCTTTAGAAATAATAACTGATATGTTGTATTCTGATGATCCTTGTGCGATAGCGCGCACGTTAACGCCATTACGGCCTAAGGCACTGAACAGTTTACCAGACATGCCCGGGGTACGCTTCATGTTCTCCCCTACAATGGCTAAAATAGACAGCCCGTTCTCTACTTCAGGGTATTCTAATTTTTTGGCCTGAAGTTCAAGTTCAAATTCCTTATTGATGAGCGACAAGGCTTTCAATGAGTCTGCGGGCTTAACAGCAAACGTGATGCTATGTTCAGAAGAAGACTGCGTTATGAGTACTATATTAATTTGCTCTCGAGATAACAGAGAAAAAAGGCGGCCGCTAAATCCGGCCTTGCCAACCATTCCACTGCCTGATAAGTTAAGTACACTGATCTCATCAATTGACGAAATACCTTTTATGGGGAGGTTTGAAGGACTGACACCATGTTTGATATAAGTACCTGCGAAATCGATATTAAAAGTATTTTTTATAACAATTGGAATCCTTTTTAAGAATGCAGGAATCATGGTTGGTGGATAAATTACTTTAGCACCGAAATAGGAAAGTTCCATAGCCTCTGTGTAGCTGAGTTCAGGTAAGGAAAACGCTTTACTAACCATACGAGGATCCGCAGTGAGCATTCCATCTACATCCGTCCAGATCTGGATTTCTTCTGCATCAAGCGCTGCGCCCCAAATTGCAGCTGTGTAATCGCTGCCACCACGCCCAAGTGTAGTAACCCTTCCTTCATCATTGCTGGAAATAAATCCAGTTACGAAAATTAATTTATCTTTATTCGCATTGTAAAAATCTCTGATCAGCATTTCAGAGAGGTTAGTATTTACTTTTGCTTGTCCAAAGTTATTGTCTGTTTTAATTAGCGATGATCCATCAGCATAAATTGCCTCAGGGAATTTCTGTTTAGCAATATGACTAATCATTACAGTTGAACAACGCTCTCCGTAGCTTAGGATAAGATCTTTAGTTTGAGGACTAAGCTCTCGAAGGTTGTATACCGATTGCAAGATATCTTCTAGTTCATTGAAAAAGATCTTGAGCTTAGTTAGCACAGGATTTTGTGCACTTGCTGGCAATAATGCTCTGATTACTTTGAAGTGCTGCTCCTCAACCTCTTTATGTAGTGAGGTATAGTCTCCAAGATTCTTGGCTTGCTCGGCCATTTCCAAGAGCTTATTGGTAACCCCACTCATTGCTGAAAGCACAACAACTGGATAGCCTAATTCTTTATTTGGCGACAACAATGAGATTAGTGCCTGGATGCTTCCTTCTGAACCTACTGAAGTACCTCCGAATTTTAAAATATTCATAATATCAGGTTATAAAAAAAGCGCCTTCCTGATTAGAGGAAGGCGCTTTTTGTTGGTTTTATTTTTTCAATTTTCCCATTAGCTTACCTTCCCCCGAGAAATCCCGGTGGTGCTAGTAATGGTAGTAGTTGCTGAGTTTCTATACATTGTATTTTTAACACTAACTGTGTTATGGCGTAAAGTAAGGCTATATTTATTTAATAAGCAAATGTTTTTTCAAACTTATTGGCGTTAACTTACGACGATTAAGCAGAGTTAAACTACTATTTAAGGGCGCTATACATCACCACGGAAATTATTAACTTTGGATATTATATGCAGGGATTAGTTATAAAATCAACAGGAAGCTGGTACAATGTACATGG
>JANXVH010000134.1 GCA_025351765.1 Pedobacter sp. | reverse complement strand
CTGGGTCTTCAGGCAGGCGTACAGTCGGTTGATCTTATCCTGTTTGTCAGGCACCGCAGCAACCTGACGAAAATGGAAAGCAGCTTTACTATTGGGGGTGACCTTTCGGCGACAGCCGGTCCGATAGGCCGCAGCGCGTCCGCGAATACTGACTATAAGCTGAAATCCGAAATTTATTCTTATTCCCGCAGCCGGGGCGTATTTGCCGGAATAACTGTAAATGGCGCATCGCTCAGCGTTGATCAAAAGGCAAACAGCTTATTCTATGGTGCTGCGATGACTCCCAAAGACCTGTGGAAGGATGCTGGCCACCAAAGTCCACCGCTACCGGAATTGCGGAGGACATTGGCAGGAATGTAAAACGGAACGCGGCTGTTATTTATGATTAATGGCCGCGGTTTCCTTAATTTTTCAAAGCAAAATATTATTCTTACTGATCGAGCCACTGCTTAAATAAGGGCCCCTTGTCTTTGCTGATCACGACCCCTTCCGGGTGATCGGGAAATAAATGCAGCCTAAGTTTTCCGTTGAAGAACGGATGAATTTGTTTGATTGATTTAAATGAAGCAATGAATTGCCTGTTCAATCTGAAAAACTGCCTTGGATTCAATAATTTCTCCAGTTCATCAAGCGTAAAGTCTATAATGTAACGCTTGTCCTGGTAGGTATTCAAAAATATTACCCGGTCCTCTGAATAGAAATAAGCGACATCAGTAACAGGCACCGGAATCATTTTTTCCCCGACCCTGATCAGGAAACGCTCTTTGTATTGCTCCTGATGCGTGGTTACAGGTGAGTTCGCTTGTAAGTAACCGGCAAGCAATTTTCCGATATCTGAATTACCCGCCTGAAGGGCTGCTAACTTATCAATCGCTTTTGTTAATAAACGCGGGTCTATCGGTTTCAACAGGTAATCGATGCTGTTTACCTGAAACGCTTTAAGTGCAAATTCGTCATAAGCTGTAGTAAAGATGACTGGCGAGACAACCGTGGTTTGTTCGAAAATATCAAAACTCTGTCCATCTGCCAACATAATATCCATAAAGATGAGATCAGGCGAATCGTTGGTTCGAAGCCATTCAACACTGTCAGCTATGCTGTCCAATACCGCCAGGATCTCAAACGGCTTTTCCTGCTTGTTCAAAAGATCTGTCAGCCTTCGGGCCGCAGGTGCTTCGTCTTCAATTATAATAACTTTCATCCGTTGAGATTTTAGTGATTAAGGGTACAAAAACTGAAAAGTGAGTTGCACTCACAATAACCTCAACCGTTGCTTCCGTCAATAGTTGGTAACGGCTGATAATGTTCTGCAATCCGGTTTGTGTTGACTGAACACCCATGCTTTTTTTCTGCAAGTTATTTTTAACGACAATAAAGTGATCGTCCATGGTTACACTGATTGTTAACGGGTTTTTCTTGGCGATAATATTATGCTTGATCGCGTTCTCAATAAGCATTTGGAGGGTGAAAGGTACCACCTGGATATGGTCAATATTAACAGGTAAAAAATATTCAATAATTAGATTCTCACCGAAACGCACCTTATTTAAAAAAGTATAGTCTTTTAAGAAGGAAAGTTCCTGGTCAAGGCTGATGGTGTTTTGCTCCTTATTCTGCAACACATGCCGGTAGACATTGGATAACCGTTGTAAAAATTCTACGGCAAGATCAGGGTTTTCGGGTACCAAAGTAATTACCGTATTGAGGCTATTAAACAAAAAATGAGGACTGACTTGTTGCTTCAATAATTCGAACTGAGAAACGATCTGCTCTTTTTTGAGGCGCTCGGATTCATACATACTATGTTTCCATCTTTCAAAAAAGTATACACACTCATAACTAATCATGACAAATACACTGATCGATAAGCCCTTTTGCTCAATGTCGAAGAAATGCATGAAAAACGATTGGTTGTCAACTTCACTATGATCAAGGCTGGACAATAGGCGGATCAATAAACTCAAAACTATTGAGGCGAAGAATACAGCGCAAACCTGCCAGACAACCCTTTTGACCGTATCTTTAAACGCAGGAAATTTCTTCCGCATGGTCAGGAATATAAAACGGATCGTATGCCAGAATACAAAGACATAAATCAGGGTCCTGAACGCCTCAGCTGCCTTATGTAAAAAACTATATTGTTCGGCCAGGTCATCACCGTATACAAGGAGGAAAGCCGCAACAAAAGGGATTCCGATCACCCTTCCCCATAGATCATTAGACTCAGTATTACTCATTATTCAAATATAAGCATACGTATATAGGAATTAGCGGTGTAAATCCGCTGAATCATCCTTTCGCTGCTCTCAAAGGTCTGTTATCCCTGATGAAGCCCAACCAATTTCGTCTTTTCTCCGATCATATGGCTTTAATCTGTTGAGAAGCGTTTTAACCTGTTTCAGGCATTTAATCTTCCGGTTCAGCAGTTCTGCTGTAGGCTGACGATCATATCCCGCTTTAATTCGCAGGGTAATGAATAACATATATAGTATTTTCTTATGCGCGTTCTTGCTGCTTCGTTCGTCAGTTTTGACCGCGGGCCTGCCTGGTAAAATTCATTTTCTTCTGGTTGCCGGAACCGACACGATAAAACTGTTGTCAATCCAGCAAACATTTGATGAGCTGGATAGGAACAATCTCTCAGGTATGATCAATGACCAGCAAATTATGCAGGCCAGGTATAACTTGAAGGCGGCTAAAGGCTATTTATACCCATCAATTACCGGTAATTTCTCCGGGCAGGATAATCTTCACCTGGCCATTACCCCAATTCCGGGTGAGCTGGTAGGCCAACCAGGGACAACTTTCAACGCCCAATTTGGTAAAAAATACAACTACGATGCCGGACTTACTGCCAATGAAGATTTAATTAATTGGCAAAATTTCTTGCAGATCCGTATCGAAAAGCAAAATGTGGCGCTGAATCAGGCAAACAAAGAAGCGAATATGCAGGCATTGAAATCGCAGGCGGCCAAATATTATTTTACGGCACTAATAGCTAAAAACGCCCTGAAAATTGAATCCGCAGACCTGGCACTTGCCGACAGTCTAATCCATTCGGTCGGCCAGAAACTCAGTAATGGAAGCGCGGACAAAATCAGCGTCAATCAAGCTTATATTAATGCGCATGCAATTGAGGTCAACATAGCGCAAAGCAGGCAACTTTACGAGTATGGAATTGAAAATTTAAAGATATTATTGAGCCTTTCTGCGGATCAGGTTATCATAATCAGTGATACCGTCCCGGAGGATAATATCCGGTCTGACGCGGGACTTAATCTGCTGCCCGATAAAAATCTGTCGATATACAGTCAGCAAACTTTACTCGCCGATTTGCGCAGTAAATCTCAAAAGGCAGTTGCTTACCCGAAGCTTTCTTTGTCCATGTATTACGGTTCACAACAATACCGCAATGATTTCGGACTCTCTTTTCATACTAATTATTGGGAGCCATACCGTTACATAGGTCTGCATCTGAGCGTACCGCTTTTTACCGGCCTGACCAATAGTAACAGGTATAAAAGTGCATTAACCCAAAAGAGTATCGCTGAATTGCAACAACGGGATGCCATAATGCAAAGCACCGTAAATGATGAATTGCTGATGAAGGATCTGACCAACTATGCGGCAGGGCGACCGCAGCACGTGCATCATATCTGCTTTACGGAGAAAATCTCCGGCTCAATAGTCAAAAATTCCGTGAAGGTCTGATTAGCGGAGAGGTTTACCAGCGCTATTTCCAGGATTATCTGAACGCGGAAAATACTTACCTGAGTAATCTGTCGCAATATTTAACCACAAAGTCATCGGCCTTGGCCAGACAATAAGAAAGAACTATGAAATTTCAAATACTTATGGGCACCTGTTGCCTAATCGTCGCTTTGTCAGCCGGATGCGGACAACCCGATGTAGTGCATCCGCAAAAACGGGAAATCATAGATGCCGTCTTCGGGAGCGGACATCTGGAAAACCAGGAGCAATATGCGCTTATTGCAGGTGCAGACGGTTATCTCACCGATGCTTATGTCAATGAGGGAGATTCCGTTCTTTCCGGAAAAGTACTTTACCGGTTGAATAACGACATTCAGCAAAGCGAAGTCAGAAATGCACTGGCCAACCTGCAATACGCCCGGACCAATGCAGGTACCGACGCTCCACAAATCGATCAACTCAAAATTCAAATATCACAGGCTGCACAAAAACTCAGGGTTGACTCGCTAAACCTTGGCAGATATGAGCGCTTAATCAAAACACAGGCGGTTTCCCAAACAGATCTGGAAAACGCACAGGTACAGTGTCAGTCTTCGCAAGCAAACTTGGATGTGCTCAAACGCAGCCTGACCAATTTACAGCGGTCGCTCGCCCTGAGTGTTAGTAATTCGGGATCACAATACGATATCCAGCAACAAACGGATAAAAACTATCTACTCAAAAGCCGATCTGCAGGGGTAATTTTCGGAGTCATCAAGAAACCTGGCGATTACCTCAAAAAAGGCGATGTCATCGCGCAGTTTGCTTCCGGAAAAATAATCATCAAATTGTCTATCGCCGAAGAAGATATTGCACGGATCGAAACAGGGCAAACCGCCTTTATATCTTTCAACAGTAACGCCGATAAGATTTTGGAAGCCCGGATAACAAAGATCTACCCGGCATTTGATGCCATGCAGCAAGCTTTCATCGTGGAGGCTGCGCTACAGGGGAACCACCCGGTTCTGGAATTAAACGGTACACAGCTACAGGCAAACATTATCGTTGGTAAACATGAAAATGCACTGGTTGTACCGTCCTATTGTATCGTCAATGGAAGCTATGTCATTCTTCGGGACAAAGCAGCCAAAAAAAAGGTGGAAACCGGTATCAAGACATTGGATTGGACAGAAATAATAAGCGGACTTGACATGAACGATCAGGTGGTTGTACCCAATCAAAACTGATATGCCGGCCGTAAATTATAAGATCGCATTTGTTCATTTGACCTTTAAGATCAAACAAAC